>SEDB01000480.1 GCA_004210715.1 Pedobacter sp. | reverse complement strand
GAAGTGAAGAACTATTTATTGCCTTTTGCTAATTCCAATACGATAGAAAATCGGTTAGAAAATGATTACGAAGATGATGATGCAAAAATAGGATTGTTAAGAGCAAAAGCGATCAATACGCTAACAAATATTTGTGCTGAAATCTTTTATCGTGAGCAAGAAAGTTTACTTCAAGGAAATTTAAATAATAGCTTAACCGATTTGCTTCCCGAACCATATATATCGGCATGGAAAGCTGTTGAAAAAGTTTCCATTGAACGCATTTATAATTTCTCATCTGTAATACAGAAAGAAGTAGCTGGATATAAAATTATGGCTGGCTTGCTGGAAGAATTTGTTCCGGCACTTATACACAATAATACGCACTACTATAAAAAGTTGGTCAAGTTAATTCCAAAGCAGTATCATACAGATTTAACTGATATTTATTCACGAACTCAGAGTGTATTGGATTTCGTATCGGGAATGACTGATTTATACGCGGTTGACTTATATCGCAATATTAAGGGTATATCTTTTCCGTCGGAAACATAGTATTAAACATACTTATGTGTAATTTATGTCTTTAAAAACATGCTTTAATGAGTTGTAGATATTGTTCGTGTAAAAAAAAAGATTGAATGATTTTTTAAATAGCTATTAATCAAGTGTTTGTTCGTTTTTAAGTAGGCGTAAACAGTCATTTGTGTAATTCGATTAACTAGGGTTATACTAATTATTAGATTTGAGAGTTAAGGCATCTGCAAAAATTCTGTTTGTCTAACAAATTAGATCATATCCCTATTTAATTTATGAAAAAAATTTTACTTACTGCTTTATTGGGCATTGGATTGGCCTTTACTGTGAAAGCACAATCTCCATTGGAATTTAATTATCAGGGTGCAGCTAGAAACTCGAATGGTACTCCCATAGCAAATAAAAGTATTTCTTTGAGAATTAGTATTCTTGATGCATCAAGCACCGGAACTTCTCAGTATACCGAGGTTAGGAATGTTACCACAAATACCAATGGCTTATACGCTTTAAGTATTGGCAGCACTGGTGCAACATCAACAACGGGTTCAATTGCAGGTGTAACTTGGGGTTCAGGACTAAAGTTTATTAAAGTAGAAGTAGATCCGGATAATGGTACAAATTTCAATCTTGCAGGTACCGCTCAATTATTGAGCGTTCCTTACGCATTGTATGCAGCTAATGGGCCAACCGGTCCCGCGGGTCCTCAAGGTGCAGTCGGTCCATCCGGAGCGGCAGGTGGCCAAGGTATTCCTGGGGTAAAGGGGGATAAGGGAGACAAAGGAGATACAGGTCCTGCTGGTCCGTCAACCGGAACGGCCAGTGGTGATTTAACAGGTAGTTATCCTAATCCAACTATTGCCAATTTACAGGGCAAAACACTATCCGTTGCTGCACCTCAAAATAACCAGGTATTGCTATTTGATGGAACAGTTTGGAAGCCGGTTACTCTGGATGTAAACCAACTTGGAGGAGCCAAAGCGATTACCTCTACCGATTTGAGCATTAGTGCGAATGGAGCAGCTGCAGTATTAAAAGATTTGGTAATCGATATTAATGCCGGGGCAGTAACAACAGTAAAGTTGGCAGATGGTGCAGTAACTACTCCTAAGCTTGTAGATGGTTCGGTTACTTCAATTAAAATTGGCAATAAAGAGGTTAAAAATATAAATATTGCTGATGCAGCAGTCAACACGTTACAACTTGTTGATGGGGCAATAACCACTCCTAAACTTGCAGACGCTGCTGTTACCTCTATAAAAATTGGGAATAAGGAAGTTAAAAATGTAAATATCGATGATTCATCTGTTAATACATTACAATTAGCCGATGGTTCCGTAACTAATCCTAAACTTGCTGATGCCTCAGTTACGCTGGCTAAGATGACAACGGCTGGCGTAAGTGATGCCAATAAAGTTTATGTAACTAACGCTGTAAGTGGAAAACCTGAGTTAATTAGTTTCACAGCATTAACCAATGGAAATGCCTGGGCTTTAAAAGGGAATTCGGGGAACGTTGATCAGACGAGTAACTTTTTGGGGAATACAGATGATGTTGCGATTAATTTTTTGGTCAATGGTCAAAAGTCAGGTCGATTGGGTACCTCATCAGATACCAACATTGCGTATGGTTATAGAACTTTAACAACAAACATTACCGGTTTTTTCAATAGTGCATTTGGTAAAGAAGCTTTATCTGTAAACATTTCAGGTTACGAAAACAGTGCTTTTGGACATTTGGTTATGCAGCGTAGTTTTAGTGGGATCCACAACAGCGGTTTTGGATCGCAGGCCTTAACCGCCAACACTGTCGGTTCCAATAATACAGCTATAGGTACTCATACTTTGATGGCTAATAGTACCGGGATTGCAAATACCGCTGTTGGAAGTTTAGCTTTGGAAGCAAGTAATGGAAATAATAATACCG
>SEDB01000479.1 GCA_004210715.1 Pedobacter sp. | reverse complement strand
GCATACAAAAATGAAAATGAGCATGAAATAGTCGCAAAGGAAAGTGCTTATATGGAATGGAATAAAAACTCTGCAAGTTTAATTCAGAAGTTATCATCACCAGAGCAGAAACAACAATTCGGCTTGTATCTGGCTAAATTATCAATGAAATGGCAAGAGGTAAAGTAGACCGTAGCTTACCCATGTCACTTTGTACTTATTAAACCACATCCAATGCAAATTACCTTAAATTATACCTACAATCAGGATCAACTTAAAAGCGCCTATCGTTTCAATATTTTTCCTACACCGAGGGCGAAATTTTTTTTGCTTTTTTTTAGCTGTGTAATTTTTGGTGTCGGAGGTGTATGTTGGCTTTGGAAACCATTAACAATTAACCCACTGCTTTCAACCACATTAAAAAACATGATGTTGGCAGCTTGTTTAATCTGGGTTTCTGTTTTACTTGCAGTTGCGCTTAACTATTTCTATCTGCCTGTTTGTGCCTTTGAAAAAAGTCCGTTTTTTAAAGGCAATTTTACGGTTAGCCTAACAACTGAAGGCCTCGCTTACCATCAGCAAATACTGGAGGAAAATAACAAGCGTGAGACAGATGGTTTTGTAAAATGGACAGCATTCACCAAAAAAGCTGAAAACGATGAGTTTATTGTGCTGTTTATGGGCAGAAAGCACTCCATTTTGCCTAAAGGATCATTTACAAGCGCTGTAGAACTAGAAGAATTTAGATTGTTTTTAATGGAACAAAAACATATTAAAACAAAGAATTTCAATGGAGCAGAAGTTTGGATAAATAATTGAAATGATGAACATCTATCAGAAAAATAGCTTAGTAGTTTTATCATTGATTCTAGGCTTTGTATTAAGCATTGCCTACGGATACGGCTTTCGGAATTTTATCGTTCAGCCTAGTTTTATTGCAAAAGATGTTGAGTATAAAATGCTAACGGAAGGTATCAAATCAAATGAGTATAACATTGCTCCACTTTTTAAAGACCAGTATAGAATCGATCGATCAATCCCTTATTATTTTCGCGAAAGAAAAAATATTGTTTTTATTGATAATCACGGAGATAAAAGCGAGCGGTCATTTTATAAAATAGATAGTCTGGGCAATTTAGTAGATAGCATTAGGTTCAGAAACGACTATAGTACGATTATTTTTGGAGCATTTATATTGCAAAATACGGCATATTCTAGTTGGATAATAGACGGCGATACCACCATGAAAAATTCGATAAACCAAATAAGATAGCTTACGTTGCCGATTTTCAAAAGCTAAGTCGTATTCGAAAGAATCAATGGGATGGTTTCGCTTACATCAATCTATTTTATAAAACGGATACCATCAAAATAAAGGCAAAACTGACTCAAAATGAAAAGCCAAAAAATGACCAAGGAAAATATGCTGCATACAACTTAGGGTTTTACAAGCCTGAAGGTTTGTCTTACGCATTTATCGCTCAGGACAATGTTTATTATATCATTAAACCCAAAAGAAAGTAATGGAAATAAAATTGCCATTTTTTAAAGCGTTCATTATTGCATTAATCACTAGCGTCGGCTTTTTGATTTATGTTTTCAGCAATCCAGAGTTAAATGGGGGCTATGCCGGACTATTTTTTTTAAGCATTAGTCCAGCGGTGGTATTTGGTATCATTGTTTATTGTTATATCATTAAAGTTCTTGATCATGCAAAGCTGTTGGCACCTCATTTTATATTCAGGTTTTTGGTTCCCTTTTTAGTGATTTCTTTTATCATCTGGATCGGCGTAAATACAGGGAACGAGCCTTACATGGAGGCTTTTCAGCAATACAATCTTCGTGAATACATCAATTATTTCTTTGATTTCGCTATAGAGATTTATTTACCATTAGCCGTTGCCTTTGCTGCGATTACAGGAATGTTGCACATTGGTAATGAAGAGGCTGCAGATAATAATAAAAGATAATAAAGCTTATGAAAAAATATTTAATGCTGTGCTTGGTGTTCGTACTATTGGCTTCAAGCTGCAGTAGCGAACCAAAACCTAAAAGTGAGAAGAAAAACACAGTAAAAAATGTGTCGAATTTTGATGCAACTACCAAAACCATTCATGTATTTGTTGCGCTTTGCGATAATAAATATCAAGGTATTGTGCCCGTGCCAAAAGCAATTGGTAACGGTCAAGATCCGGCAAATAATTTGTATTGGGGTTGTGGGTATGGCATTAAAAGTTATTTTAAAAAAAGTAAAGAATGGAAGTTGTTGAGAACGCTGAAACTCGATAAAATAAGGATGGAGCGTTTGGTATTTAAACACATTAGCAAAAATTATTACCTCGTTGCCGATGCTTATGATGGGCAATACATTAAAAAAACAACAACCGATTTTTTATATAGTGCAGCCGGACAATTGAAAGATACCGTAAAAATAAACAAGACTACGATTGGGATAAATGGCAACGCTAAGATGGTAGCATATATTGGTCATGATGGTTTGATGGATTTTCAGTTGAATGAGAGTTTTAGCAATACAGATGGTAAACAACGCGATGCGATTATTCTAGCCTGCATCAGCAAAAATTAAAGGGGCAATGGCATATTCAAGATTCCAGAAATGCAGTTTAAAGGCTTCGAAAAATTTATTAGTTACCGGATATTGAAAAACAAGATAGTTTAAAATGAATAAAGTAATCTTTACAATCCTAATTTTTGCTAGTGCAAAATTGACTATCGCCCAGCAAAAATACCATCCTTTAAGCATTAATGGCAAGTATGGCATAATCACAGGTTATACAATGACACAATGGTATTAGTTAAAGCTTTTGTTTTGGCAAAGCCCGATGAAAATAAGCTGTTTGATTATGCAGAAAAGCTATTGGAAGTTAAGCTAAACACAATGCCAAGCATTGAAAATGGTTATGTTGCTGCGCCACAAATGATGGCTTCTTCTGGAACAAAAAGCAAAAGTCCCCAAAATGAATCTGAACATAAAAAGCCATTTGTATCTTTCTATTACACTAAAAAATTGGAGAATGGCAATACTATTTTTGCTTTACAGGAAACCGAAGAAATCAGCAAAAGAATTTTTGAGGCTAAAGCTACATCAAGAGTTGTTTTGAACGAGCGATATTGCACCTTAACAATAAAGATTGATGGCAAGGAAGACAGTAAATTTAACTACAACCCTAAAACTGGAGAAATTTACTTGCCAAAAGCATACCTGGTCGAATTGGGGATTACGCTGAATTAATTGCTGATTATGAAAAACATTACAAAATACATTATAACGATTTTAATCACTACAAGTTATGCCTGTATTGATACCAATAAAAAAAGCGCACAACTTGCCGATACAAGCATTTCAGATACTGTTTCTGTTGCAAAAATAGATACCTCAATTGTTGACACTGTAGCTAAAACACCTGAAGTAAAAGAAGAAATTCAAATAACTTATGCTGATAGCATTGATTTCAATAGATATTATACTGATGTTCAGAAACTGGCACATGCACCAATTGACTGGACCAGTTATCCAGAAGCGAAAGATTTTAAAACGAGAATTACGGAAGCTTACAAAACCGACGAAGTTGATTTTGCAGGGCATTATGTATTGTCGATTTTTGGCTGCGGGGCAAGTTGTATAATGGGTTTTATGGTTGATGTAAGAGATGGCAAAATTTATGATTTGCCTCTGGGTGAAGAAAATTCTTGCCTTTTTGCAGAAGACAGAGCTTTAGCTAAGGCATCGAGTAAGCTTTTCATTGCTGGCGTATGTAAAGAAAATTCAGATAGTACGAAGGTTTATTATAAAGCTTATTTATGGAATGAAGATACAAAAGAATTCGCGGAAATTGAAGCTACAGCTTTTTTAAAATAAACCATAAGGCCTTAGGTTTTATAAGGCAGCCATTAGCAAAAAAACTTTGTTTTTAAACCTGACAGGAGCGAACACGGAGTGTAACGAAGTAAAGCGTATGGCAGGACTACAGTTTCATATGAAGTATTGGCTTTCATTTTCAAATATTTGCAGATAATAAACCAGTTATAACGAATGGGAAGTTTTACTTAGCGAATAATAAAGCCAAAAAAATATCTGCCGCTAATAAATTAGTTTTAATTACCTATCTAAAACTAACATGAATATTAAAAGAAAAATTAAGTTACTTTTTACTTTAATGGCATTTTCGTCGGCTATTTACGCTCAAGGCATAACCCCTGATTTTGCTTTCAAAATTGGGAAAACCAACTATTTTATGCCGTTAAGCCACGGAAATGCAAAATCAAAGAATGATAGTATTTTTTACAATTTGTACAGGTATGGCAAAACCCAGAGAATTACAAAAGAGCTCAAACATATTTTAAACCGAAATACCGGCGATACAGTTAAAAGTGGTAGTTATGAAGTGATAAAAAATCAGATATT
>SEDB01000096.1 GCA_004210715.1 Pedobacter sp. | reverse complement strand
TGTGCTTCTGAATACCCAATGGATTCTGCCTTTTTGATCATTTGCAAAATCTGTGCATCAGACAGCTCGTCTACTTTCACATTGGCATAGTTCTGAGAAAATACAGAAATTGATGAGATAAGCGTTATAATAAGAACTGATAAAATTATTTTAATACTTTTTTTCATAATGACCAGAATGACCGGTTTATTTTTTTTTATACCTGCAAATAAATCTGCAGCATGATTTTATTTTACTGTGAAGTTATATGATGTATAACTTTACTCAAAATTGTTCAATGTTTTATAGCCGGCTTGTTTAAGATGTTCATCCTTTTTCATCAAGGTAAGATCAGCAGCTACCATTTCTTTAACTAAAGCAGATAAATCATATTTCGGTTGCCATCCCAGCTTCGTTTTCGACTTAGTAGGGTCGCCCAATAATAAATCTACCTCTGTAGGACGGAAATATTTAGGATCAACTTTAACAACGGTTGTTCCCATGAATAATTTCTCAGGGTCTAGTCCTAGTCCACTTGCTACTTCTGCATCCACCCCTATAATCACGCCTTTTTCGTTTTCATCTTTGCCGCTGAACTCAATTTCTATGCCAAGTTCTGCAAAACTCAGGCGAACAAAATCGCGAACGGTAGTGGTTACCCCGGTAGCAATTACAAAATCTTCAGCCTTTTCCTGCTGTAAAATCAACCACATGGCTTCAATATAATCCTTAGCATGTCCCCAATCTCTTTGTGCAGAAAGATTGCCTAAATAGAGACAATCTTGTAAACCCAAAGCAATTTTAGATACCGCTCTGGTAATTTTTCTGGTTACAAAAGTTTCGCCACGTAAAGGGCTTTCATGATTAAAAAGTATACCATTGCAGGCAAACATGCCATAAGCTTCCCGATAATTGACAGTAATCCAATACGCATACATCTTTGCAACAGCATATGGAGAACGGGGATAAAATGGTGTAGTTTCACTTTGAGGAACGGCCTGTACCAACCCATACAATTCAGAAGTCGAAGCTTGATAAATTTTGGTTTTTTGTTCTAAACCCAAAATTCGCACAGCCTCTAATAATCTCAATGTTCCAATACCATCTGCGTTGGCAGTATATTCCGGCATTTCAAAACTTACGTGAACATGACTCATCGCAGCGAGGTTGTAAATTTCATCAGGCTGCGTTTCCTGAATAATGCGAATGAGATTAGTAGAATCTGTTAAATCACCGTAATGCAATTTAAAATGAACATTACTTTCATGCTGATCCTGGTAAAGGTGATCAATGCGATCAGTATTAAATAGGGATGAACGTCTTTTGATACCGTGTACAAAATAACCCTTTTTAAGCAGAAATTCTGCCAGATAAGCACCATCTTGTCCAGTAATGCCAGTAATAAGGGCAACCTTCATAAATTTATTTCATAGATTTTTGAGCATGCAAACATACACAAATATTTATACGTAAGGAAACTGTCATTTACTTATATTCGTTCAGAGTTTACTAACTCATCGTCATTGGCAGACCGACCTGCTCAACGGAGCCTTTTGTGATGATTTTACTTCAAGAATCACGCTCGCCTCCATTATCATTTCGAATGAACTTTTGGCGAGGAGAAATCTACAAAGCCCCATAATTAAATTCATAAACCATTTTCGTTCTGATTACAATTTCCATTACATTAATCATAATTATTTGCCCAACGTTCGGGACCTGTTCGACATCTCTTCGGGAGTTCTTCGGGAAAGCGTTGGGTCTGCTTCGGGAAGTGTTCGGGAAGCCTTCGGGAAAGCGCTTGCATTTTCCCGAAGGCTTCCCGATGTAAAATAAAAGCGTTAGTGTTCGCTTTACCCATCCAATACCAAGTATACTGCAAACACTCCACTCTCTCCAACGAAGACGCAATCAATCAAATCTGCAATACTTTACTCCACTGTTAATGCCAGTCAAATTTGATCAACTTCAGTAAATCAGGTAGGGGCACCCAATCGCGAGGTGGTTAGCTAAAATCGTACTACATTTGTAAGAAACTTACTTTTACCGACAGGATAGTGAAGCACAATTTTAACTTTTAATCCAAACAAGAATAGGAATAACTGGAAATGGGGCGGTCGGGGATTATACCATATTTGACCAGATCGGCAGAGAAACGCTACAATCTCGCATCAACAAATTCACGATCAATAAAAGACTTGGTATCAAACACAATGGCTCCATCTATTCGAAATTGCTTATAATCAAGTTCCAGAAACTTTTGGTGGGATACAGCCAAAATCACAGCATTATACTTTGTAAAATCTTCCTTTGCAATCAAATCAATTCCATATTCAGATTTTACCTCTTCCGCACTTGCCCATGGATCATGCACATCCACTTCAATATTAAATGCCTTAAGCTCATCAACAATATCTACTACCCTTGTATTCCGCGTATCCGGGCAATTTTCTTTAAATGCAAAACCCAAAATCAATATCCTTGCGCCATTTACGATGCCACTTTTAGCGACGATCATTTTAATAACCTTGTTGGCCACAAACATCCCCATGTTATCATTTACCCGCCTTCCAGACAGGATTACTTCTGGCTTATAGCCTAAAGCTTCAGATTTGTGCGCCAAATAATAGGGATCAACCCCTATGCAATGTCCGCCAACCAAACCGGGTTTATAATTAAGGAAATTCCATTTAGTGGATGCAGCAGCCAAAACATCAGAAGTATCAATTCCCATTTTATCAAAAATTAAGGCCAGCTCATTTACAAAAGAAATGTTGACATCGCGTTGTGCATTTTCAATTGCTTTTGATGCTTCGGCCACTTTCATGCTTGGCGCCAGGTGGGTTCCGGCCACGATAATTGAGGAGTATAGTCGGTCTATCTCTAAAGCAATCTCGGGGGTAGACCCAGAAGTTACTTTTTTGATTTTCGTAAGCGTATTAATTTTGTCTCCGGGGTTGATGCGCTCTGGAGAATAACCACAAAAGAAGTCTACATTATATTTTAATCTGGAATATTCTTCAAGAACAGGAACACAATCTTCCTCGGTACAGCCTGGATAAACCGTCGATTCGTAAATCACGATATCTCCGCTCTTTAATATCTTTCCTAACATTCTACTTGCAGAAAGCAAAGGCTCCAGATCGGGTCTTTTTAAGTGATCTATTGGTGTCGGAACAGTTACTATGTAGATTTCTGCATTTTTGACATCACTCAAATCAGCACTTAGTTTTAAACCGGTGTCATTTCTAGCATGGAGCACAAGTTGAAGGTCATCGATATTGGCCTCATGGGTACCGTCTCGAAAATCGTTCAATGCTTCTACCCGAAGCTGGTTTATATCATAACCGATTACCTTATATTTTTTCGCAAATTCTATGGCCAAAGGCAGGCCAACATACCCCAAACCAATAACTGCTATCTCTTTGTATTCACTCATGATCATTTGCTATGGGTGGCAAATATATAGAAATTTAATACGATCAATAAGACCTTTAAATAAGATGATAGGCGCTGATGTCTTTTAAATTCCTGTGAGAATCCAAGGAAATTGACTATTTTTTATTGTTTTGAAGACAAAAAATCCGTCATCTCGAACGAAACCAATTTTTGTTTGGTTGAGGAGAGATCTCATTCGAGCATATCTCAAAAAGAAATTATTCGCGAATAGTTCCTTTAAAAATGAAGATTTTAGAGAAAAAAATATTTTGTAAAATATCTAAGAAATACAGCGTAGACCTTAGCGTTTCCTGCTACTGAGATAATTCCAGAAAAAACTACAATGCCTATACTTCTCTACAGCCTAAAAAATATATGTGTCTTTAGACCTAACTTACTTTACCATTTTTAAGCAAGCAATCAATGGTTTAAGCAAAAAAAAATCCCGATGCTCATCGGGATTTATATTTTATTTAATCAGTTTCAATAGATAACTACCATAACCACTCTTAACAAGCGGCGTAGCAATATTTCTTAGCTGCTCAGCAGTGATGAATCCCATCCGATAAGCAATTTCTTCAATACAGCCAATTTTTAATCCCTGGCGTTCTTCGATAATTTGAACAAATTCCCCGGCTTGCATTAGTGAAGCAAATGTTCCGGTATCTAACCAGGCTGTTCCGCGACTTAATACACCTACTTTTAAAGTTCCTCTTTCCAGATAAACTTTATTGATATCTGTGATCTCATATTCACCGCGAGGAGATGGTTTAATATTTTTGGCAATTTCTACCACTTCATTATCATAAAAGTATAATCCTGGAACGGCATAATCTGATTTAGGCTGCTCTGGTTTTTCTTCAATTGAAATTGCTTTTTTATTTTCATCAAACTCAACTACCCCGTAACGTTCAGGATCTGCAACCTGGTAGGCAAATACAACGCCACCTTCAGGATCAGAACTGGCTTGCAATAGCTTAGCCATACCATCACCATGAAAAATGTTGTCACCTAAAACCAAAGCCACCTTATCTTTTCCAATAAACTCTTCTCCAATTACAAAGGCCTGCGCTAAACCATTCGGTTCTGCCTGAACAGCATAAGTAAATTTGCAGCCCAATGCGGTACCATCGCCCAATAACTTTTCGAAATTAGGCAGATCGTGTGGTGTGGAAATAATTAGAATTTCTTTAATCCCCGCTAACATTAACGTTGATAAAGGATAATAAATCATCGGCTTATCATAAACCGGCATCATTTGTTTGCTGCAAGCAAGTGTTAATGGATGTAGGCGAGTTCCGCTTCCTCCAGCTAATATTATACCTTTCATTGTGATTTTAGATTTTAGACGTTAGATTTTAGATTTCTCTAAGCTCAGACACCAAGGTGTCTGTAATTATTTTTCATTAAGTTTCTTGATACAAGCTATTAAACTATCTCTCCAATATGGAATCGCAATACCAAATGTATTTTTAATTTTGGATTTATCCATTACTGAAAATGCTGGGCGTATAGCTTTGGTTGGATAAGCTGATCCTGGAATCGGATTCGCTTTAACATCCGTTTCGCTGATATCGAAGATCGCTTTTGCAAAATCAAACCAGGAGGTTACCCCTTCATTACTATAATGGTATACACCATATGCTTTTGAATCTGACAGGATGATATCAAAAATTGCATTCGCCAAATCAATGGCATAAGTTGGTGTACCTACTTGATCAGCAATGATATTGAGTTCATCTCTTTCAGCACCAAGCTTAAGCATCGTTTTCACGAAGTTATTTGCATATTCTGAATACAACCAACTCGTCCGGATGATGAAGTGTTCGTTCAACAACGCGATTACGGCTTTCTCACCATCTAATTTAGTCTGTCCGTAAACATTGATTGGATTTGCTTCATCATCTTCCGTTAACAACTTAACAAGATTCCCTTCGAACACAAAATCAGTAGAAACGTGAACTAAAACCGCATTGTTTGATGCACATGCCAATGCGAGATTAGCAGCACCTGTTTCATTAACCGCCTTAGCCAGTTCAACTTCATCTTCTGCTTTATCTACTGCTGTATAGGCAGCACAGTTGATTACGAAAGCTGGTTTTTCTTTTTGCAGTAAGGATGTTAATCCAGTCTGATCGAGAATGTTCGCATCGGCTTCTGCCGGAAAAACAATATCGGTAATTGCTCTTCGCTCTGCTACCGTTTTTAAACATTGTCCCAGCTGACCACCGGCACCGACAATTAGTATTTTACCCATAATGTAATTCAGCGAATGGTTTTAATAAAAGGTCTTTATCAGAAACAGATGCCTGATCTGCAGGAATTAACCAGTCAATACTTAAATCAGCATCGTTATAGATGACACCAGTTTCAGAAGCCTTATTAAAGAAGTTATCACATTTGTAAAGAAATTCTGCGGTTTCGCTCAATACTGAAAAGCCGTGAACAAATCCCCTAGGAATGTATAACTGTAGTTTATTCTCGGCACTTAACTTTACTGCAACATGTTTTCCATAAGTCGGAGAACCTGGACGGGCATCAACTGCAACATCCAAAACCTCTCCTTTAGTTACACGTACCAGTTTCGCTTGTGCAAATGCACCGGTCTGGGCATGCAAACCTCTGATTACACCGTAAGATGAATAGGATTGGTTATCTTGAACAAAATCACCTGACAAGCCTGTTTTCTCTTCGAAAGTTTGTTTATTGAAGCTTTCAAAAAAATATCCTCTTGGATCTTCAAAAACTCTTGGCTTGATAATAATACAGTCCTTTAAACCCGTCTGTTCAATTTCCATTATTTATTACTGTATTGTTTTTCGTAATAAGACTGATAATTACCTGAAGTGACATTGTTTAACCAGTCTTCATTTTGAAGATACCAGTCAACCGTTTTGGATAAACCTTCTTCAAACTGTAAACTAGGAACCCAATCTAACTGATTTTGTAATTTTGATGAATCAATGGCATAGCGCAAATCATGCCCGGCACGATCAGTTACATAAGTAATCAATTTTGCGGATTCGCCTGCTTCACGACCCAATTTCTGGTCCATGATGGTGCACAACAAATTGATCAAATCAATGTTTTTCCACTCATTGTGCCCGCCAATATTATACGTATCGCCAGTTTTCGAATTGTGAAAAATCACATCGATTGCACGGGCATGGTCTTCCACCCATAACCAGTCACGCACATTTTCTCCCTTACCATATACTGGCACTGGTTTGTTATTTTTAATATTATTGATGGCTAAGGGAATCAATTTCTCAGGAAAGTGATGTGAACCGTAATTGTTAGAACAATTTGAAATCACACAATCCATTCCATAAGTATCATGGTAAGCCCTCACAAAGTGATCAGAACTTGCTTTTGAGGCAGAATATGGACTATGAGGATCATAAGATGTCGTTTCCGTAAACATTCCTTCTTCGTCTAAAGCACCATAAACTTCATCAGTGCTCACGTGGTAAAAACGTTTTTGATCATAACTACCTTTCCAATATTCGCGGGCAGCATTTAATAAATTTACGGTACCGATCACATTTGTCATCACAAAAGCAGTAGGATCAACAATAGAGCGATCTACATGACTTTCTGCAGCCAAATGAATAACAGCATCAAAATTTTCACTTTTGAATAATTCCATGATCGAAACTGCATCAGTAATATCCGCTTTCACAAATTTATAATTCGGTTTATTCTCGACGTCAGTTAAGTTTGCCAGGTTACCAGCATAAGTTAAAGCATCAAGATTAACAATTTCGTAATTTGGATAATTATTTACGAAGCGGCGGACTACGTGAGAGCCAATAAAGCCTGCCCCACCAGTAATTAGAATTTTTTTCACAGTCATTAAATGATTTTCAGTCGGCTAAAATAAGATAGTTTGTTGATATAAACAACTTATGTGCTCTCACTTATATCCAGGCTAACATGATTGACTAATTAAACTAAAGAGTAGGAATGAAATTGTATTTTAAAAAGGGACAATAATTAGTTAGTTTAGCAAAAACTAATAATCGCCCCGATATTTAATGAGAAGACTAGGCTGCCTGATAGTCATGATTGGAGGAATAATATGCTTTGCATTTGCGATGTACCTCCTGTTTCGATAAAAGTCCTCATGTAAAAAATATCTAACTAGTTCCAGTTGCATTCTTCTATACAACCAAACCTTTCTTTATACAGGCATTAAAACTGAATACACATTAATAGTACGTTGCTGTCCTATCCATATCAACGTCATAGTCTAAGGCATGATGAAGGCATTTTAAGGCATGTGTAAACCTTGATTGAAAGTGCCAGAACGAGTTTTACTTTTTAAGTAAATGACCTAAAAAAAGCGGGTAGCAATGGATAAACATGACGAAATATTTAGGATTACATCGCAGCTACAGAACTCTCCAATTCCTTGTACCAATCTTCACCATACTTTCTGATCAGTGGTCCTTTTAAGAAACTGTAAACAGGAACTTTCAATTCCCTACCAAATGTACAAGCATCATGGCAAATGTGCCAACGATCATAATTTAATACTTCAAACTCTGGGTATTTTGTGATGCGAATAGGATATAAATGGCAAGAGATGGGTTTTTGCCAATCTACAATGCCCTCCTCATAGGCTTTTTCAATGGCACACTTGGTAATGCCGCCTTCAAAAAGCACATAAGCACATTCTTTATTTTTATCTACGCAGGGGGTTGTTAAGTCACCATCTTCATCTACCACATAAACCCCCTGCTCCTCAATAGCCTTAATGCCCTTTTCATTCAGCAAATGTTTGATCTTCGGATATATTTCTTCTAACACAGCAGTTTCGTCATGATCCAATGGCGCACCAGAATCACCTTCAACACAGCAGATTCCTTTGCATTTACTTAAATTACATACAAAGTTCTCTTTTAAAACATCTTCGTGCACCAGCACTTGTTCCACTTCTATCATTTTTATTCTTTTGCTAAAGCATATTTTAAGCCTGCGGCTGATTTTAATTCCATGGTAACCGCACCAACCAATATCTCCACCTGCGCTTTTACCGGAACGCGGTTTCCATCATCTGTAACCCAAAGATACAAACGACTGTCCTTTTTAAAAATACGTCCTGGTTTAATAGATGGACTGAATTTTAAGCATCGGATATTTCCTAGTTTACTTTTAATCGTTTCTTTCCCTACATATTCAATCTCCAATGCCGAAACCTCATC
>SEDB01000478.1 GCA_004210715.1 Pedobacter sp. | reverse complement strand
AATTCAAACAAAAATGGTACTTCAACAGTAATTGGAAAACAACAAATTCAAGCTTTACCTACTATTTCTCGTAGTGTGAATGATTTAACCCGTTTAACTCCACAAGCGAATGGTACTTCGATTGGTGGCGGTAATTACCGTTCAAACAACTTCACAGTTGATGGTGCTAACTTTAACAACCAGTTTGGTATTGGACAGAACATTCCTGCCGGTGGTTCTCCAATTTCAATTGATGCGTTAGAACAAATCTCAATCAATGTTACACCTTATGATGTTCGTCAAACAGGATTTACTGGTGGTTCTGTAACTGCAGTTACCCGTTCAGGTACAAATACTTTTTCAGGTAATGCATTTTACACGATGAGAACAGAAGACAATCAAGGTAAAAGAATTGGCGATACTTACAGAATTCCAAGTTTACAACCACTTGATGAAAAAAATTATGGTTTTAGCTTAGGTGGTCCGATTGTGAAGGATAAATTATTTTTCTTCGTTAACTATGAGAAAAAACATACTATAGAAGCTGGAACTCAACGTATTGCTGCTACATCAGCAAATCCTTATTCTGCTGCTAATCCTAACGTAGTTCAAGCACCTGCATCTTTTTTAAATGAGGTTTCTTCTTATTTAGAAACGCGTTACGGTTATAGAACAGGACCATATGAAGGTTATCAAAACGTTAGTGATAATGAAAAAATGTTCGCTCGCTTAGATTGGAACATTAATAAAAATCACCGCTTCAGCGTTCGTTATAATCAGGTAGAAAGTCAAAGTCCATCATTTGCAAGTACATCTGTTACTAACTCAGGTGTTACTGGTGTATTAGCTTACAACAACGTTAGATCTGGAACTACGCGTAACGCAGGTATGCCTTTCTATAACTCTAACTATTATCAAGCTGCAAACTTATATTCAGCTGTAGCAGAGTTAAACTCGAATTTTGGTAGTAAGATTACTAACGTTGCTCGTGTGACTTATTCACACCAAAATGACCCTAGAAATTCTGACAGTGCAGAGTTTCCTCTAGTGGATATTTTAGATGGAACTCAAACCACTGCAAATGCTGGAAACGTATTAACTACTTTTGGTTACGAACCATTTACTTTCGGAAACTTACGTGACGTAAAAGGTTATACTTACAGTGATGATTTAAGTTTAGCATTAGGTAAACATAACCTTACTTTAGGTTTGCAAGCTGAATTCAGTACAACTAAAAATGGTTTCCAACGTTTTGGTACAGGTTTCTACACATTCCGATCATGGGATGATTTTGTAAATAACAGAACTCCATTACAATACTCAGTTACTTACCCTTTAACTGCAGACGGATCTCAGGCATTCCCTAGTTTTAAATTCGCTCAATATTCAGCCTATTTACAGGATGAATTTACCGTTACTGACCGTTTAAAATTAACAGCTGGTTTACGTATTGAACAAGCTACTTATCCTGATGCATCAGAAATCCAAACACATCCTTTAGTAGCTGCTCAAACTTTTGCAAATGGCAAAAAAGTAGATACAGGCGTCTTACCTGAAAATACACTTTCTTACTCTCCACGTTTCGGATTTAACTGGGACGTAATGGGTGATCGTTCATTACAAGTTCGTGGTGGTTCTGGTATTTTTACTGGTCGTGTGCCTTTTGTGTGGGTAGTTTCTCAATCAAGTGATGCCGGTTTATTGCAGTATTTACAAGTATATTCAGGTGCTAATACACCGTTGTTCAATCCTAGTATTGCACCTAACTTGTTAACTGCAACTAGACCTGCAGCCGGTACTTCTATTCCAGGTACAATTAGTGTGATGTCTCCAGACTTGAAATTCCCTCAAACATGGAAATCAAGTTTAGC
>SEDB01000477.1 GCA_004210715.1 Pedobacter sp. | reverse complement strand
ACTTTTTAATATTTGTTTACCCTGGTATTCGTGAATATTCATTTGCTACAAAATTTGCCCAAAGCTACAATTTCAAACCCTTTAAACAAATAGATATTTCCGTTTTTTTCTAGAAAATGGACGTTTTGTGTTAATCGGGAATAGTGGCCCCGCTATCCTTTCTGCCGATAGAAAAAATCGGCATCCATTCTATCGGGTTTATTTAGCTAAGAATGCAGCTTTTGGCAAATTTTTTTACACCATTTTATTGAAAACTTAACTTCCGGCAATCGGCGATCCGAAAATGCCCACGGCCATTTCTGCCCAAATTAAAAACAATGCAATCAAAATTACAATGAGTGCAATTGTTCTAGATGTTCCTGTTTTCATATTTCTGATAACCAATTCAATACCCAAACCAGTAATTAGAAGTAATACGCCAGCGGCAACAAAGTCAGATAATGTCCAGTTTACTTCATCGGTAAATTGCATGGCAATTAAAGGAATACATAAAATCACAGCGATTACAGTTAAAATAATCGTGATTCTTAATTTAAAAGGGCTAACGGTTTCTTGATTTTTCATGATGTTTTGTGTTAATTAATTTATAAATTTTTAATGATTTTTCGTAAATAATCTGCTTTTTCTGATGACCAGGTTTTTATTTCTTGATCCCAAAATAATGGGCCGTATTCCAATCCTGCAGATTCCAGGATAACCAGCTAACTTTTTCATAGCGGTCTTTAAAAAAGCCAATTCTTTCATCAAGTTTTTTTTGAAGTTGATCATCAGTCGAGCTAATCAAAATTGTTCCTTTAGGGGCCAGGCTACCAAAACTACTGTAGGTAGAATTTAATTCTTTTCTGTATTTGTGGATAACCGGTAAAGTTTTATCTGATAGTGAAAGCAAATAATCCGGATCAAAAACAATGGTTGCTTTATGCGCTAAATTGTATTTTACGATAGTAACATCCCAATTGATTGTAGTAAAAGCAAGAAGTAAGATATACCAGATATTTCCGTTGATTTTCAAGAGATAAAAGAAAGTTTTTTGCTGGGCTACCTTGATGTAAACGGTACTTAAACCAATAATACAAAGTATGGCGAAAATAATAACACCTATTCGCTTATAGGTTAGACCATAAACTTCAATGTAGTGCGCATCTCTGATGAAAACAGAAATAATCAAAATGAAATTTTGTACCATCCATACAATGGCCAATGTTTTAAGGGTTTTGCTTTTTGAGTAAAAATTTAAGTTTCCTCGGAAGAAGTACACAATAATTGCCATCGCTAATATGATGCTAAATATCAATGCATTTGTTCCATCGTGTAATTCAGCGGCATAATTGGTTTCTGCCAATTGCTTTCCATGCCCAAGCCATAGCCACCAAATATCAATGGCGTTTAAAATTAGCAGCAGGAAATTTAAAGCAATGAAAGAGATCATAGCGATAATGTATTCCGTTTTCAAAGCCATTTTTTTGGAGATTATTTGGCCCATAAATACTTGGGTTATCTCATTCCATAGTGTTTTCAGTCTGTTTTTATTTTTCTTGCGTAGCAATTCTTCACCTAAATTCGATTCTATTTTCTCGAAAATATGATCATAAAAGGTGATCAACGAAAATTTCATTAGCGCCACTGTAGATGCCGATGAAAATAAACACTATTATTATTGGAAGTATCATATATTTTAGAGGCCTCAGCAAAGGCTTCACTTTGAAGTTTCCGATTTCAAGATCAGATAAACGCTTGAAGGCCGTTGCAGGTATTGCTATGATCTGGAGAGCGGTTGCCATAAAGGCAACCCATACCGATCTAATGCTTTGATAATGCGAAAAGCCGACAAACAATACAAAACTAATATAGTAGCTCGCAAGCGATAAATCTGAATTATTAATGACCACTAAGAAAGCGGCTAACAAATGTGCAGTGGCGTAGATCTTCAACTTATTTGTTTTGATAACTTCTTCATTGAAGAACGTAATCGTTAAAATAAATAAACTATAAATCAATAGGTTAAGTGCCAGTCTTTCCGACCAAAAGATCAGGTTAAATAATATTCCCCCAATTAAAGTGGCGAGGAGCAGGTAGTTAGATTTTGTTTTCATTTTTATATAGATTTAAGTGCGATGAAACAGTAGAAAATACTGAGTGGAATGTTGGCAAGCATGAAAGCCACAGTCGCTAGAATTTTATGCCAGTAGATTTTATGTATAAAACCAGCGATTGCTAATACAATGAGGAAAATGCCATTGATTAACCCGGCAAATCCGATGTACATCAACCTCACAATTGAGAGCTCTTTTATGCCGGAGATTATGAAAAGCATAAAAATTCCTGTTCCTATAATTGCAGAGATCTTTGTTAGCCGTTTGCAAGTATCAAGGATTTGTGGTTCAGTTGGTTCGTTCATTTTTAGTTTTTTAAAAGCGCTTTGAAATTCAAAGTATTTGATTAAAAAAAATATTTAAAGTTTGTTTATCATTTTTTCAAGTGCATCTAAATGTGCTTTGAATGCCTGTTTTCCTAATGGCGTGATCGAGTAGGTGGTACTGGTTTTTCTTCCGATAAAACCTTTATGCACTTTAATAAATTCAGCCTGCTCCAAAGTGTTTAAATGTGATGCTAAATTTCCATCAGTTAGTTCAAGCATTTGTTTCAAATCGTTGAAACTTATTTCATCGTTCACAACAAGCATCGACATTACACCTAGACGAATCCTACTGTCGAAAATCTTATTTAAATCTGCTATAGGGTTCTTCATCTTATTGGCCCTTTTCGTATTTAAAATACATTACCAATCCATAAATAATATGAAGTACACCAAAGCCTACCGCCCAAAATATTAATCCGTAACCGACATAAAACATGCAAATTAATCCTAATGTAACTTCTAAAAAGCCTAAATATTTAATATCGCTGTAGGTAAATTTGCTAGCGTTAATTAAAGCTAGACCATAAAAAATTAAGCAGCTAGGAGCAATAATGGCATAGGTTTGCGCATGATTGATTAATAAAGCAATAATGAATAATCCTCCTGCAACCAATGGTATAGCAAGATTGATGAGTAATGATTTAGA
>SEDB01000095.1 GCA_004210715.1 Pedobacter sp. | reverse complement strand
AATGTTCTTTGAAACCGTACTGATTATTTTGTTGTTTTCTTTGATGTTATATTTGAAACTGAGTCGGCTAAAACCATAATCATCTGTAACCTGACCGCTGAAATAAAGTGCTTTATTACTGATCGAATCAGGTTTTTCATCCACCTCGATGCCAGGCGATTGATCTTTAATTACCGTAATTTGATGCGATAAAGAATCGCTCAACGTAACGAACTCATTTTTAGGCGTAATGCTGTATTTAGCACTGTTTCTTATCGTTGCATTGTACGAAGATAAATCATCTTCTACTTTTAACGCATTAGATTTTCCATTTAAAATAAATAAAAGCGTATGGCTTTTACTGGTTTTAAAACTCCAGTTTACGTGTGTTCCTTCTGGCAAAAGCATATCGCCTGTGCTTGTAACGGTTTCGGGCTTTTTGCCTAAGTAGGAGGGATAAGTAAGCTTTACGGTCGTATTTAACAACTCCGGGCGAGGTTTAACGCTAACCGTAAAAACGGATGAACTAAATCCACCACCTTTAAAAATCAGCTTTTTGTCACTTTGAATATTTTTGATGTTATAATGGAATTTGCTGATGTTTTCCTTTTCTAGCTTATAGGTGTTTTTTCCATCTTCCACATAAACATCGGCAGGCAATTCATCGCCAGTCAATTTCAAATTTATGGTTAAATCATCTCCCTGGGTTACAGTTAAATTTTTATTTAAAACCGAAAAGCTGAAAGGTGCTTTTGGAGCAATATATTCATCATATTTAAAGAAACTGCTGGTTCCTTCACGCAAAATAGTAGGTGCAATTACCGCAATCAATAAAATAATCGAAAGTGGAATAAAAAGGTATTTCAAGTATTTCCGGTTGTCATTAATCCGAACCGCTGTGTAAAAAGGAACAGGTTTTAGTTCCAGTATCTTTTGGTCAATACTTGCTAAAATCAAGTGATTATTTTCTGGTCGGTTTTCTGAAAGCTTGTGAAGCTGTAGGGTATTTAAAAGTTTATCCTTGATATCAGCAAAGTGATTTCCAATAATAACTGAGGCCTCATCAAAAGATAAATGTTTTCCCAATTTTAGCATGGAAAGCAAAGGTTTGATGATTAGAAAGCCAATCAATAAGAAACCTAAAAGCAAATAAGCGAAGAAAATAAAAGTCTTGAAACCTGCACTTGGATTGAGGTAATACAGGCTTAAAAAAACCAGTAAATATAGGCCCAGCAATATTGCAGCGGCATAAATGGATCCCCGTAAAATCTTATTCAAATAAAATTTACGGATAAACTCATCTATCTTCCCCAACAAATCGTTATAGTTATTGCTCACCATATCACCGTAAATGTAAAAATTGTTCCAATCAATTAAAAGAAATCCCTTTAAGGTAACGCGTTTATTTCAAATAGTTTATTATAAATTTTATTTATAATCTTTTCCTTCAATTCATTGCCGTTCGGCTTCAGCCAACGGTACTATAGTTAAATCAAAAATCTTTATCTTGTTGTAATTAATACAAAGGTTACATAGATTTTAAATGAGTATTCTATTAAAAATCTACTTTTGATTTTTTGTATAAGAACACAAATATGAAACGAGCACTTATTTCAACTTTAATGGTATTGGTATTTACGACCACATTTGCCCAAAAATTTAACTGGAACAAAAACCAGGTCATTGCCCACCGTGGGGCATGGAAAAAGAATAAACTTCCGGAAAATTCAATTGCTGCACTAAATGAGGCAGTCCGTTTGGGTTGTTACGGTTCAGAATTCGATGTATGGATGACGGCAGACAAAGTTTTGGTTGTAAATCACGATGCAGAATTTCAGGGATTAACGATTGAGAAAGTTAAATACGAGGAGTTACTGACCAAAACCTTGAGCAATGGAGAGAAAATCCCTACGCTTGAAGCTTATTTAAAAGCCGGTAAAAAGCAAAAAACAACTAAGCTGATCTTGGAGATAAAACCATCTTTAATTGGTAAAGAACGCGGTATTGAACTTACTAACGCCTGTATCGAAATGGTTAAAAAAGTAGGCGTGTTGGATTGGACAGAATACATCAGCTTCGATTACGATTATTGCAAACGTATTTTAGAAGTATTGCCTAAAGCGAAAGTTGCTTATTTGCGGGGAGAAATTAGTGCCGAACAATTGAAAGCTGATAAATTAACAGGGGTTGATTATCATTATAGCGTTTATCAAAAAGATGGCTGGATCGAAAATGCACATAAGCTCGGTTTAACGGTTAATGCCTGGACAGTGAATACCGCTCCGGAAATGCAATGGCTGTTAGCTCATCATGTAGATTATATCACTACCAACGAACCAGAACTTACTTTCGAAGAAATAAAGAAAACTCCTGTTGCTTTAGGCTGGAAGTTAAAATGGGCTGATGAATTTGATGATAAAGGATTACCACTCAGCAAAAACTGGGGTTATGATATTGGCGGAAAAGGCTGGGGGAACAATGAATTACAGTATTACACCGAAGCAGATACTACAAATGCTAAAATTGCAAAAGGAAATTTGAATATCACAGCGGTTAAAGCAAATAAAGAAAATAGTAAATATACTTCAGCCCGTTTAGTAACAAAGAACAAATTTGATTTCAAATATGGCAGGGTAGAAGTGAGGGCAATGTTACCAAAAGGCAGAGGATTGTGGCCGGCAATTTGGGCACTTCCAACCGATTGGAAATACGGAGATTGGCCTAAAAGTGGCGAAATTGATATTATGGAACACGTAGGTTACGAGCCCGATAGCGTTTACGGAACTGTTCACACCGAAAAATTTAATCACGTAATTAAAACACAAGTAGGCAAGGGCGTTAAGATTAACCCTTACAACGCCTATCATGTTTATGCTGTGGAATGGTTTAAAGATAGAATAGATTTCTTTGTAGATGATCAAAAGTATTTAACCTTTAAAAACACAGGAAAGGGAGCACCAGACTGGCCTTTTGATCAAAACTTTCACATCATTTTAAATCTGGCAGTTGGTGGCAACTGGGGTGGAAAAAATGGAGTTGACGATGCTATCTTTCCTGCAACGATGAAGGTAGATTATGTTAGGGTTTTTCAAAAGTAATAATCATTAAAGCTTAACATGGATTCACGCAGAGAATTTCTGAAAAAAGCAGCATTATTTGCTGGTGCAACAGGCATGGCCGGTACTTTGCCAAGTTCTGTATTAAAAGCAATGGCGATAAATGCCGAGCCAGGAAGTACTTTTTACGATGCTGAGCACATTGTTTTTCTAATGCAGGAAAACCGATCGTTCGATCACATGTTTGGTAAAATGAAAGGTGTTCGGGGGTTCAATAATCCCCATCCACATATCCAACCCGATGGAAATAAAGTTTGGCTGCAAAAGGATGGTCAGGGTTATACCTATGTGCCATTCCATGTGAATATTAATAAAACAAAAATTACCTGGCAAGGTGGTTTGCCGCATTCATGGAATGATCAGGTGGCAGCGAGAAACGGCGGTCGTTATGACAAGTGGTTGCCCGCGAAAGCGCCTATGACTTTATCTTATTACGATAGGAATGATATTCCGTTTTATTATGCCCTTGCAGATGCTTTCACCGTGTGTGACCAACATTTTTGTTCTTCGCTAACGGGAACAACACCTAACCGGTTATTCTTTTTTACAGGAACGGTTAGGGGCGAAAAAAGCAGCAATAAGGTTGCGGTGGTAAACAATGAACAAGCAGAATCGCAAAATAATGTTTTTGTGGATTGGCCAACCTTTCAGGAAACTTTAGAAGATAACGGAATTGATTGGCGTATTTATCAGAACGAACTGTGGACATCAAAATTACCGGAGGGCGAAGTAGATGATTGGCTGGGGAATTATGGCGATAATCCTATTGAATATGTTTCAAGACACAATGTTAAGCTTTCTGCCTACTTCAGGAAAAATGGCGACAATACTGTTAAACCTGCTTTAACTGCTGCTGAAGTGCAGGCTAAATACGATAAACTCTCTCAAAGAGAAAAGAACCTGATAGATAAGGCTTTCCAAACCAATATCAATGAAAAGGATTATTTATTACTGGCACCCTTTACTTTTACTAATGATCAGGGAAAATCTGAAACGATAAACATACCAAAAGGAGATATTTTTCATCAATTTAGAAAGGATGTCGACAATGATCAATTGCCTGCAGTTTCCTGGCTGGTAGCGCCACAACGTTTTTCAGATCATACCAGCTCGCCACTTTATGGTACCTGGTATGTAAGCGAGGCTTTGGATATATTAACCAAGAACCCTGAAGTTTGGAAAAAAACCATTTTCGTTTTAACCTACGATGAAAATGATGGTTACTTCGACCACCATCCACCTTTTGTGGTGCCAAATCCTGATGATGCATCCAGCGGAAAAGTTTCTGCAGGAATAAATTATGCAACAGATTTCGAAAGCAGAAAAGGAAGTCCTATTGGTTTAGGCTACAGGGTGCCAATGGTTATCGCTTCGCCCTGGAGCAAGGGAGGTTTTGTTAATTCACAGGTTTTTGATCACACTTCTTCGATCATGTTTATGGAAAAATGGCTCAGTAAAAAAACTGGGAAAACCATTAAAAGCAATAACATCAGCGATTGGAGACGGCACATTTGTGGCGATTTAACTTCTGCGTTCAGGCCTTACAATGGCGAGGAAATTAAATCGCCAGAAGCGCTGAAACGAGATGCAGTGGTAACTGATATTGGAAATGCTAAAAATAAACCTGCACAGGTAAATCCAACAGCACTGAATAAAAATGAAATCGCCAAGATCAATAAATTTGAGGCCTTTTCTTCGCAAACATCTTTACACGCACCCAAGCAGGAGCACGGGGTAAAGCCAGCTTGTGCTTTGCCTTATCAGTTGGCTGTAGATGCTAATTTGATCGGTAATGAAGTTGAACTTACATTTCAATCGGCAAAAACGCCATTTGGGCATGAAACCGATACCGTTGGCGCACCATTTACCATGAATACCATCGCCAGTTTTAAAGGCGTTCAAGGCAAAGTTTGGGCATACGCCGTAAAAGCCGGAGATATTTTAACTGAGAAAATCAATATAGATGATTTTGATAACGAAATATACGATTTCAGAATTACTGGTCCGAATGGTTTTTACAGACACTTTGTAGGAAGCAAAAAAAATCACATTGATATAAAAACAAAGGCAGAACAAAGTGGACTGGTTACAAAAAAGTTAACCAGCAATTTGATTTTTTCAATAGAGAATAAAAGCTCCTCGCTGGTAAATATTCAAATTGTAGACAACAAGTTTAATGCAGCAATTCAACGTTTGAGCCTTAAACCAAAGCAGCTAACCAACATAGTGGTAAAACTCTCAAAAAATGCAAACTGGTATGATTTCAGCATCACCGAAACTGGAAATTCGATTTTCAAACACCGCTATGCAGGAAAGATAGAAATTGGAGAAGTTACAACATCAGATCCGTTTATGGGAAATGTTGTTTAAATAAAAAGGCTTCAGATTTAGTTCTGAAGCCCTGTATTTTTTTATATCTAAAAAGAAATCGGTAATTCGACCTGGGTTTTATCCCATCCGATAATCAGATTTGCACCACCATCTTTTCCGGTAAAGGTTAATGAAAAATACTCTATTGGTTTCAATATTGCTTTAACAGGAACATTAACACGAACAACGTCTTTCGATTGATCATAACTAAAAGCGCCCCATTTATCAGTTTGCTTATTTACAATAATCGTCCAGTTTTCCTTATTTGGAATGGCAAATAAACTATAGGTCCCAGCCTTAATTTTTTTTCCTCCAATAGTCACTTTTTCGAAGAAACGCACTTCAGTAGATTCATTGGCACCAAAGCGCCAAACTTTTCCATATTGTTCCAAAACCCCAAAAACCTCACGGCCTTTTCGTTGCGGACGTGAATAAATAATCTTTATTACAGGTTTGGTTGCATCCTTTGCCTTTGGAGCGTTCAATGGAAAATAGACAATGTCTGCCGGACTTGGATCTGCAAGCGGGAACTTGACATCACCCGAGGCCATTTCTTGTGCCTTTACACTAAAGCATAAAAGAGCGAAAACAACAATGAAGAAGTGTTTCATTTGCTGTAAAAATTAATAAAGGTTATTAAAGTGGGATGTTAAGCTAATTCGGGATGAATTAGTATTTTCTGCCTTTAACGATAGCGTTTAAAAATAAGCCTGCTGTTAACAAACCTAAAACGCCACCTAAAAGAGCGAAAATATAATTGTGTGTAATAATTGCTCCAGTTAACACTCCGAAGAATAATCCTAAAGCATAATATAACCAGTTGAAATTATTGCTGCTGTTTTCTTGTACACTCATGTTTTTATTATTTGGTGGCAAAGTTAATATTTATTTTAAATTTTAATTTGAGAATGATCGCCAATATTCCAATTAATTATCAATTCTTCCTAAATCATAACCATATTTTTTAAGATAACGTATTAATTCTGGTAAGCGATTATAAAACTTATCCATCCTTTTTGGATCAACACCAATATGCAGTAATAAATAAAATCCATTTAGACCACTTTTCGTTTGCTCATTAAATGAGGTAATCGATTTGAAAATTTCATCACTTGAGCGATAGCTTTTTCTCATTTCTGGAAAAGTATAATCTGCATTTGAGCGGGTGCCAGGTGTAAAATTGATTAGTTTTAAACCTTGCAGGTTAGTCCAGTTGGCTATTTTTTCATTGTACCACTCAAAGGGTGGAAGAAAATATTTTGCATCTTTTTTACCGATACCAAAATTTGACATCGCTCTATAATTGGCATTTAGGTCTTCATCAAACTGCGATTTTGTGATTAACAAGCTGTCTCGGTTTTTCCAGTCGCAATACAGTAGATGTTTATCAGAATGTGCGCCGAGGTAATGTCCATCAGCAACCAATTTTTTAATTAGAGATTTAAATTTGGGATTTCTGTAAAAATTTCCGGTTAAAAAGAAAGATGCTTTTACATTTTCAGCCTGAAGTGTTTGTAATATTTTCTCCCCTCCATCAGCAAACTCATCGCCAGTAAAAATCAGCGAAATCTTTTTTGTTGTGGAATCTCCGCGAATATTCGCCCCCAGGTTATAGGTCTTGTTGCTGGCCGATTTGGCTTGAACCTCTTTTGCTGCAAGCAGATAAATTAACGAAGCTGTGCCATCCATTGTTGGCTCGTTGGTGCTGTAGTCTCCGTAATCATCGTGGTAAACAGCCAAATCACTTTGAAATTCAGCATATTCATCAGCATTTGATAACTTAATGCCAATTAGATTTTTGTAAATATTCGTGTAAACAGGACCATCAACCAAACCGCCATCAATAGGATAGTTTTTTAAATGTGTAAAGGCCGAATGCGGATCCACCGGTGTATCTCCCCAGCTTGGCAAACCATAAACCATACTTGTTCCCCAGGGGTTACAGCCAAAAATCCAGTCGAAGTTAGCTTGCTCCAGTGCTTCAAACTGTTTATCGCCAGTAAGTTCTTCGTACCATTTACATTGCATGGCAAAAGCCACCGTTAAATTATTGCTACACCATATAAACGGAACGCCTCGATAAAAAGCATTGGTTTTAGCTCTGGCCCAAACTTGTTCTATCCCAAGTTTGTAATAATCCTCAACACGATTTCTCTCCTCGCCTTTTAACTGTTTGGCAAGTTCATAATGGCCCAGGTTAATAAATGGATAATATTGGTAATGTGCTGCGGTATCTTTAGCGAGCCAGGGTGTGGTCTTTTCCTTTTCTGCATAAAACAGCGCATCTGCCGTTGCACTCGAATTTGGTTTTTTAAAGCTTTTGGAAGCCATAGCAAGTTCCATATCATCTACCCAATTATCTTCCGCATAAATGTAGGGCGATTTTACTGAAGCCGTTTGTGTAACGCCAGGTTTTTGTAATGCGAATTTTAATGAGGTAGCAGCTTTTTGCCGAAGTAATTTCGAATATTTATTATCAACATTGTTAAACAAAGCAGCCCCTAAATTAAAAGCACTCGTAAATTTAGCAGCGGTTGAAGAGGTCCCCGTTGTAGCATTTAAGAATTTACCCCGTTGCTGCGGCTCGCCTGTGATGAAATAAAGCGGTCGCTCGAAACCTTTTCCATACTGGCTGTCTTCTTTTGGAATACGCATGGAAATATGATCACGGTCATCGGCCAGCTGGTTAAACATTATTTTTTTCTTTGGATGCATTTTAATCAGCCAATCCAAACCCCATTTTGCTTCATCCAAAACATCCGCTTTTCCGTTTTTTCCTTCCAAACCATTGGCTTGTTTTTCATCGATAAAAACGGAAGGGAAATCGCGATAAGCCATGAGTAGATGATAAGTTGCATTGGCAGATGTGGTTGAATATTGTAAATAATCGCTGGCATCATGCCAACCACCTGATGCATCAAAATGAGTGCTGTCCTTTATTCCCACTTTTGATCCATACACCACAAATCCATCATGTGTATGGCAGCTATCTTTCAAATAAGGATTAAAACCACTTCTTTGTTGGCGCATGTAGCGGAGACAAAAGTCTGCAGCGCCTTTGTAAACATCGTCATTAATAATTACTACCGGTGATAAAACACCATCTGCTTTAATGTAAAATCTACCCGAGCCTTTAAAGCCTGAAAAATTTATTCTTGCTGTTTGTTTGAAAGGGCCATAAGTTCCGAA
>SEDB01000476.1 GCA_004210715.1 Pedobacter sp. | reverse complement strand
TTATTTATCATTATTAATAATTAATAAATATCATTATTAATCGTTTGCAATGATGCAAAGCTATAAAGATATTTGCATATTCAATTCCGTTACAACTATATAAAATGAAAAAAATGAGATGGAACAATGAAATAACTGAGATTCTGAAAATTAAATACCCGATAATACAGGCTCCTATGTTTGGTGTTACCACTACGGATATGGTAATGTCCGCTTCAAATCTTGGTTGCTTGGGATCATTACCGCTAGCTGATGTCAGTTCGGATAAGGCCATTGAATTGATAGATAACGCTAAAAACCAAACTGACCACCCATTCGCTGTAAATATTTTTGTATATGATTTGCCTGAAATTGATCAGAAATTAAAAGATAATTATAAGAGAGTTAAAACCTATATAGAAAATCTTGCAAACCATCATCACTTAGAAATTAAACTGCCGGAAATAGAAGATCTTACCTTCAGCGGGTATCGAGATCTAATTGATGTTGTTATTTCCCAGGGTTGTAAGATTTTAAGCTTTACTTTCGGAATGCCCGATACAGCAAGTATAGAGACACTTAAAGAAAATAATATCATTCTAATCGGTACATGCACAACTGAGGAGGAATCGATCCTGCTGGAGAAATCCGGTATTGATATGATTTGTGTTCAGGGCTCCGAAGCAGGAGGACACAGGGGAAACTTCTTATCTGAAAAACCAACTGACAGTTTGGGTATGTCGCTCTTGGCAAAGGTTGCATCCGCAGTTTCGGTTCCCATCATTTATGCTGGCGGTATTTATTCGGGGCAGGAGATCATAAGGTCTAAAGAGTATGGTGCTCAGGGTTATCAGGTCGGAAGTCTCTTATTGGGCGCCCCGGAAAGTGCTTTGACCGCTGTGGAAAAAAATAGGCTTAAAACTTTAGGTGATGATGATATTGTTCTCACGAAAAGCTTTTCGGGAAGATATGCCAGTGGAATTAAAAATTCTTTTACTCACTCTGTTGATGAAACAAAAAATATCCTCCCATTTCCATTTCAAAATAAGTTAACTGCCGAATTGAGAAAGGTGGCAAAAGCTAATAATAACATAGAGTTAGTAAATATTTGGACAGGTAAAACTGCAAAGAATTTCAGTGAGCTGCCAACACAAAATATTTTAGAGATATTAATCAATGAAGCTGAAACTTTATCATAAAATGTAAAAATATATGCCATTAGTAAGAATAGATATTGTTGAAGGAAGATCTGATAAAGAACTTGACCAACTTGCAGATGTAATACAGGAAGTACTGATCGAAACTTTTGCCGCTCCAAAATTGGATCGCTACCAAATTATCCATGAACACAAAAAAGGTTCGATAAAAGCTTTAGACACGGGCCTTGGCTACACAAGGACAGATAAAATAGTAATTCTCCAGATTACGCACCAGGGGCGTAACCGGTCGCAAAAGGAGAGAATGTACTCGATGATGAGTCAAAAACTTGGAGAAATTGGCATTCCACCAACAGACCTCATTATTTCCCTTGTAGAAAACATGAAAGAAGATTGGTCATTTGGTTTGGGTAGAACACAATTTTTAACAGGTGAGATTTAAACCATTTTCTATTGTATAAATCATTATCCTTCCAAATTAGGCAGGATATGTGATAAGAGATAGAGGACGTAAAACAGTTGACCACAAATAAGACAAACCATATGCAAATAGCAAATTAGAAAAGTATTTTAACGAACGTTAGGTAATATATGATTTTTAGTTATATTTGCATTATGATAAGCGATATAGACCAGTGGGTTGATAAAAATATTTTCTTTGCTCTATTGGACGAAACTAAATCAACAAAACTGAGATTAAAAGATGCCTTGAAAAATATTGAAATTCTTTATGACAGAGGAAAAAATACGTGTGTTTTAAGAGCTTTTTCTATGCACGGCGGATTAACGTTATTTGAGGAGCAGATCAAATCTGGGATGGAAAAGTGGATTTCCGCTTTCAATGTTTTGGGGATGTCATTAAAATTCACTTCCACAGAATCTCGGCAAAACGCTATTCAAACGTTGATAGATTTGCAGGGAAGCCTCGTTGTAACAAAAGGCTTAGCTGATACAAGTATTTTTAAAAATACTTTAAAAAATATTGAAAAGCGATATTCAACAGAGTAAAAAAATTTGAACTAATAAATTAACAAACGTTCGGTAAATTATGATGCAATTACATCCGCTACCACCTTTTAATGAAGAAACAGCGATACAAAAAATTCAAAAGGCAGAAGATGCCTGGAACAGCAAAGACCCTATTCGAATTTCAAAAGCATATACGCTTGATACAGAATGGCGTAATAGAGGTCAATTCATTAACGGAAGAAAAGAAGTACAGGATTTTCTTGCTGACAAATGGAAAAATGAATTGGATTACAAACTTAAAAAACAGCTATGGACATTTAACGACAATCGTATTGCTGTAAGATTTGAGTATGAATATCGAGATAAAAATGGTCAGTGGTATAGAGCTTACGGAAA
>SEDB01000475.1 GCA_004210715.1 Pedobacter sp. | reverse complement strand
GAACTTGATCCGTAAGCTAAAGCTGCGAAACCAATTCCTAATAAAATCATTCCTAAACCGTTTTTAACAGTTGCTGTAGGATTGAATTTACTTTCCCAAAGCTTAGAGACAATTGGAGCACAAGAAATAATAAATAAAGAGTTTAATACACCAAACCAGGTTGCAGGAACTTCTGCCTGAACATCGGCATATTGGTTCTTAAGCATGTAAATTACCAACCCCCAAATAATGGCAAAACCCGCTGCTAAAATGATGTTTCCTAAAGCAAATTTGGCGAAAGTCTTTCTAAATAAACTGAAAAGTACATATGTAATAATAACCAGCGGAATAACGGTAATTAATGTATTGGCAATATTGAACATGATTTTTGCATTTCCTTCCAGCAATCTGGCGGTGTAATCTTTAGCGAAAATCGTCATTGAACCACCAGCCTGCTCAAAAGATGCCCAGAAGAAAATTGTGATAAAAGCAAGCACAATAACCACAATCATTTTATCGCGAAGCTGTGGTGTGTATTGCGCTATTCTCTTTATTAGTATGAAAATGAACAATGCCAATGCAGTTATGATTGCGAAATTATCGCCAGTTAACTTTCCAATGGTAAAGTTAAACACGGTGGTTCCGGTAATTTTAGAAACGGGATCATTAATAATCCAAACTAAACCGATTATGGAAATTAATGCAATTAATACGATATCGAAAATTGAGAAAGGATTTTTTTTAGCTTCTGCCGGATCTTCATCTTCATCAATCACCACATTGTTTTTTTCTGGTTTCAATCCAATTGATCCAAAAATATCTTTTGTGAAGTAGAATTGCAGCATTCCAACAAACATAAAAATACCTGCTAACCCAAAGCCATAACTCCATCCCCAATTAGGGTTTTCGCCAATATAGCCACATAATAACATTCCTAAAAATGCTCCTGAGTTAACGCCCATATAAAAAATAGTGTAAGCACCGTCTTTTTTCTGAGGATGTTTTTTATACATGTGCGACAGGATCGATGTCATGTTTGGTTTGAAAAATCCGTTCCCGGTTACTAAAAGGCATAACCCTAAGTACATAAAAATCGGGTTGAACTCAAAGGCCATAGATAAGTGTCCGAGTGTCATCAACAAAGCCCCAACAATTACTGCCCAGCGGTAACCGATAAATCTATCAGCAATGAAGCCACCTAAAATTGGTGTTAAATAAGCTAATGAAGTATAAGAGCCATAAATGGCGAGCGCATGTTCTCTTGGCCATCCCCATCCCGGATTTTCGCCAAACATGGATGAAGTTAAGAATAAAACGAGCAAGGCCCGCATACCGTAATACGAAAATCTTTCCCACATTTCTGTAAAGAAAAGCACGAATAACCCCGCAGGATGACCCAATACTTTTTCACTAAAGAAATCGTCTTTGGTTTCAATGGATGTTTGCATAAAACTTTTGTTGGTTTTAGTTTATGAATTCAGAATTTGTGTGTTGTTTAAGCTAGTTTGCAAGGCGCAATATAGGCAGCGAATGGCAAACTCACAAATTTTTACGGTAGTGCCAAGGTAATGAAGTTGTTAAGAAACGTTAAAATGCTAAAACTTTCTGATGGGTTTAATATTTTTCTTTGGATCAGCATAAAGCCCGTCCATAGCGTTCGGATCGTTATTTAGTTCCAGACCTTCCTGGTACTTCAGTTTGCCGCCAATAACTTTAAAACCGTCAAATGTCCCGTCCGAACCATAAAATTCAAAACGACCAACCATTTCTGAATCGAAGGGAGCAAGGTGGTCAAAAACTATCATTCCTGCTTTCTTATCAGTTTTCAAAAACATAGCGTTCGACTTGGTATATTCAAATATGAAGCGGTTTTTATCTTTGAGG
>SEDB01000474.1 GCA_004210715.1 Pedobacter sp. | reverse complement strand
TTTCCGTTTGTTAACGGACTGCAAAGGTAAGATTTGAAATTTAAATTCAAAATAAATTTCAAAAAAATATTCCAAAATCTTACCCTTGAATTATTACTATGCTTTTAACGCATCGTCAATTGCTTTAAAATCAGGTAATTCATGCGCATCCTCTAAAACTTCTGCATAAGCAACTTTTCCTTCTTCATCGATTACAAATGCAGCTCTTTTAGAAACGCCTTTCAATCCGAATACAAATTCCGGGTAAAAAGCACCATATGCTTCAGATACATCTTTATTAAAATCTGATAATAATGGAAACTGGTAGTTTTGAACTTCTTTAAACTTAGCCAATGAAAATGGAGAATCTACAGAAATACCTAATACTTGTGCATCAATGCCTTTGTAAAAGCTAAAATTATCTCTCATGGCACATAATTGTTCTGTACACGTTCCTGTAAAAGCCATTGGAAAGAAATGGATAATTACTTTTTTACCTTTAAATGCCGAAAGAGAAACTTCAGTCAAATCTGAACTGTATAATTTAAAATCTGGGGCTTGATCGCCAATTTGTAGTGACATATTTATATTGTTGTTATTGTTTATTTGTTAAATTGATTGAATTGGTTAATTGAGTGCAAAGTCTCAAAAAGAAAAAGCTTACTGATTTTTCTTTTTACTAATTCCCATTTTTACTTTTTACTTCATCATCCAGTCTTGATACTAGATACTTTGCACTTTACTCTCAACTTGCTACTTTCCTCATCTGCTCATCCACCATCTTCAAACCTTCTTCAAAACTATGCGGTTTGTAATCCAAGTCTTTAATTGTTTTATCCAATACAAAACCGGTTTTAATTGGCCGCTTCGCAGATTGATTTAAACTGTCCGAACTGATCTCCGAAATAATAGTGTGATCGAGCCCCCAATAATCGGCAACTTTTCGCACTAAATCTGCAATGCTCATGTAATCTTTGCCTGATACATGATAAATTCCCCTGGCATTTTTTTCTACAGCTAGCAGACAAGCTTCTGCTAAATCTTCCGCTAATGTTGGCATTCGCCATTGGTCGTTCACTACATTAATTGGCAAACCCTTTTCGAGTGCACCTTTTGCCCAAAGCACAATATTACTTCGGCTCGTGTCATTGGTGATGCCATAAACTAATATTGTTCTTAAAATTGTCCAATTTGCATTCGAGCTTGTCAGCATTTCTTCCGCTAAAACTTTCGATTCTCCATAGTAACTAACCGGATTAACGGCATCCTCTTCTCTATAAGGCCCATCTGCACCATCAAAAACGAAATCGGTGCTCAAATGTATCAATTGAATATCCCTCTCTTCGCACAGCGATAGCAATGTTTGAACAGCATCAACATTTAACTGATGGCAAAGTTCTTTGTTAGCCTCAGCAGTATCTACATTGGTCATTGCTGCAGTATGGATAATCGCATCAGGCTTGTACTTTTCTATAACTGATTTAACCTGATCTGGATTAAGAATATCCATTTCAGCATAATCATAACCATTTTCAGTGGGATAGCGATTCGCACCCTTTGATGTGGCAATTAGTTTTACTCTATCCTCTGCCAAAATTTTTTCGGTTAGTTTTTGGCCTAAAAGCCCGTTGCTTCCTGTGGTTAAAATGGTTTTCATTGATTGATTTTATGCCTCTAAATTACCCATTAAAATGGCCTAAGAAAAATTTATAATATATGTTTAAAATTTACCAATAATAACTTAACTTTGCCAACCGAATTGGAGCCCTTACAAACAGCTTTAATTCATTGACTGTAATAAATTTACTCACAACAGATATGCCTAACTTAGGAAAAATAGCACAAATTATCGGCCCAGTGGTTGACGTTAGCTTTGCTGATGATGCCCAT
>SEDB01000473.1 GCA_004210715.1 Pedobacter sp. | reverse complement strand
GGGGTTGGCGATTGCCCAATTGGCTTATTAAATAAAGATTTAAGCAATATTAAGCTCATGAATTGGCTTGATGTAGGCGAATTTGGTGGTGGGACACGATTCATCACAATGCCTGAAATATTTACCAGTGAAAAATTTTCTACGCGTTTTGGGTTCACATTAATCGAAGATTTCTCTTATCTTATGCTCATGACTGATGGCATTTATGATGCAAAATTCGTAGTGGAAGCAAATCTCGAAAAATTGGAGAACTGGAAAACTTTTGTTGACGATTTAAAGGGAAATAATGAAGATCAAGCTGCGGTTTTATTTGAACCTTCCAATAACGAAATTGCCAGTCAATTATCTCAATGGATGGATTTTTGGAGTCCTGGTAATCATGATGATAGAACTTTAGCGATAATATTTTAGTACGAAACGATGTCTATAATTACGGTAAAATCTTCCTTAACAGGTAATTCTTATCAATATGTTGATAACGGTGACCCTAAAAGTGGAACAGCCAAAAACGTTTATTTTAGTCCTGATCGGAAATATGTTGTTGCGATTTTTAAAGAAAAGCAAGATTTCAATCAAAAAGAAAGACTGACCAAAATCGTGACGAAATATCTTTCGCAAATTGAAACCAGAGATGCGGGAAAATATTATTTGGAAGAAATTTACCGCTGGCCTACAGATATTATAGAAACCCATAACCGTATCGGTATTATTGTTCCTATCTATAATTCAAAATTTTTCTTTTCGAAAGGCTATTCTTCAAGTGATTTAATTAAAGGAGAAGAAAAAAATGGAAAATGGTTTGCCGCCGCGAAATTTCGTAATAGGCAATTTCCTTTAAGTTTAGATCAAACTGAGTTGGGCAGGTGGCTGAATTATTTCCAGATCGGTGTTAACTTATCAAGAGGGTTGAAAAAAATGCACCAAATGGGGCTTTCGCATTCCGATTTATCCTACAATAATGTGCTGATTGATCCTTCAACTGGTTCAGCTTGCATGATCGATTTGGATGGTTTGGTTGTGCCTGGCATATTTCAGGCCGAAGTAATTGGCACAGCCGATTTCATTGCACCCGAAGTGCTTGCCACCAAACATTTAGATAAAACCGATCCCGCCAGAAAACTCCCCAATCGATTAACCGATTTGCATGCCCTTGCTTGCCTGATTTACATGTATTTACTGCATCGACATCCTTTAAAAGGTGGAAAAGTACATGATTTGGATACAGAAAAAGATGATTTGTTGAGCATGGGAGAGAAGGCTTTATTTATTGAACACCCCACAGATTTATCAAACCGGCCTAAATTGAATCAAGTGTCTAAATGGGATACTTATTGGGCTGATGTTAATAAAATACCTTATACGATTACCGGGCCATACTTGAAGGCGCTATTCGATAAAGCATTTATTGATGGTTTGCATAACCCCATGCAGCGGCCAACTGCCGAAGAATGGGAAATCGCATTGCTCAAAACAACTGATTTGATGCAGCAGTGCAGCAATATTTATTGTGAACAGAAATGGTACGTTTTCGATAACACATCTATACCAAAATGCCCTTTTTGTGGTACCAGCCACAAAGGAACTTTGCCAATACTGGATTTATATTACCAATTTCAGCCGTCTGTTTGGAAACCCGAAAATCATCGCTTAATGGTTTACCATAACCAATATTTATTTCAGTGGCATGTAAACAGAAATGTGGTACGCAATGAGAAATTAACCGCCGAACAAAAAGTTCCGGTAGGTTATTTTACTTTTCATGAAACAAAATGGGTATTTGTTAATCAAAAACTAACATCTTTGGTTGATAAAACTGAAGATAAAGAAATTCCAATTGGCTCAATGGTTGAGTTAACCGATGGAAAAAAACT
>SEDB01000094.1 GCA_004210715.1 Pedobacter sp. | reverse complement strand
TTATTCCATGTCAAAGTAAGATATGCCATTCCACGTTTCGCCAAACTATCAATGTAATCCAATCGGTTTTCAATCATGTGGCCACCTTCTACTCCAATCATTGCAGCCATTTTTTTATCTTTAACTGCCAATTCTAAGTCTGCCGCTGTGGTTACTAATTGTATTTTTTCTGGATACCGCTTTATCAAATTATACAAAGAATCTATTTCACGGTTTGCCAAAGCATAACCACCGGTTTCATCGCACCAAATGGAGAAAAACTGTACATCAAGGCCTCCTTGCTTTGCCCGAACCAAATCAAAATTTCCTGTAGATTGAAGCTTTCCAATATCAATTCCCGATTTGATTTGATTGAAAAGTATATCGCCATGAGTATCAACAACGATGGCTTCTTGATGAATTTTATTTGATTTTTGAGGAAAAGCACAAATACTATTCAAAATAATCAGCAGAAATAAAATATAAGCTTTCATCATATTAAGTCGATAGCATTTAATTGAACTGTTGACCTATTCCTGCATTCAGCAACCAATCTGCCTGCGATCGGGCCGATCCACTAATCATTGTCTTTTTGGCAATTTCTTCCTGAGCTCTTCTTACCGAATTGCTGATCATTTCATTTTCAAGCATTTCATCTTCATTCATCCCCATTTTTTTCATCATCTCGATAATCTTGTCACTATTAAACAATTGGAATAAAGGCTCAGTCAAAGCAGATAAAACGGTAATTTCATTTTTGCTCAGTTCTGTCGCTTTGCGTTGTTCTTCGCTCGATAACGGATGATGTTCTACAAAGATCAGTTCCCTATCTGCAAAGCCTGCATTCAAGCGATCAGCTATATAAATCTGCTTCGAAACATTATTTCTCTGAAAAAAAATTTCTAATGCACTTCTGGTTTCTTCGAACCAGGCAACAAACACAATCGTAGAATTTGCTTTATTCATCTCCAGGCAAGCACCAAATTTCGCTTCCTCAGAGGTATAAATGTTATCAAAAACCGTTACGCCTTTATTTTTTTTACTGAATAGTCCGAACATAGATTATTATTTAGATTTTTTAAAAAATGTTTGAGCTGTTTTAAGTTTGAATAACCCCTACACTAAATTTCTTTGTTATTGGTGATTGATTTGCGGCCTCAATTCCCATGGAGATCACTTTTCTGGTTTCTAGTGGATCAATAATTCCATCTACCCAAAGTCGTGATGCGGCATAATATGGTGTTGTTTGACTATCATACTTATCCGTTATTTCTTTCAGCATTTCCGCCTTTTTTTCTGGAGTAATTACCTCGCCTTTTGCTTTTAAAGAGGCTTCCTGGATTTGAAGTAATGTTTTCGCTGCCTGAGCCCCGCCCATCACTGCTATTTTTGCTGTTGGCCAGGCATAGATTAATCTTGGATCGTAAGCTTTACCACACATGGCATAATTGCCTGCACCATATGAATTTCCAATCACGATGGTAAATTTAGGTACCACGGAGTTTGCTACAGCATTCACCATTTTAGCGCCGTCTTTAATAATCCCACCATGCTCTGAACGACTTCCAACCATAAATCCTGTTACATCTTGTAGAAACACCAAAGGGATTTTTTTCTGATTGCAATTCATAATGAAACGAGAAGCTTTGTCTGCACTATCAGAGTAAATTACACCTCCAAACTGCATCTCCCCTTTTTTAGATTTTACGACCTTACGTTGGTTGGCTACAATACCTACGGCCCAACCATCAATGCGACCTAAACCACAAACAATGCTTTGTCCGTATCCCTGTTTATATTCTTCAAATTCAGAACCATCAACCAGCCGATTGATGATATCCATCATTTCATATTGCTTATCCCTGTTCTCTGGAATGATGCCATATAATTCTTCTTCCTTATCTTTTGGTTGAGCAGGTTTTATTCTATCAAAACCGGCATTTTGAGGCGCACCAAGCATACTCATAATATTGCGAATGCTGTCTAGACAGGCTTCATCGTTTGGGTGTTTATAATCAGTAACGCCCGAAATTTCGCAATGTGTAGTTGCGCCACCAAGCGTTTCATTATCAACATCTTCACCTATGGCAGATTTTACCAGATAAGAACCTGCTAAAAACACCGATCCTGTTTTGTCAACAATCATGGCTTCATCGCTCATGATGGGCAAATATGCGCCACCTGCTACACATGCACCCATAATCGCTGAAATTTGTACAATCCCTTCTGAAGACATGATTGCGTTATTTCGAAACATCCGCCCGAAATGTTCTTTATCTGGAAAAATTTCATCTTGCATGGGCAAATATACACCAGCACTATCCACCAGATAAATTACTGGTAAGCGGTTTTCCATCGCAATTTCCTGAGCCCGCAGATTTTTTTTCGCCGTCATTGGAAACCAGGCGCCGGCTTTAACTGTAGCATCATTGGCTACAATTATACATTGCCTGCCACTTACATAACCTATACCACAAACTACTCCTGCAGATGGGCAACCACCTTGCTCCGCATACATTCCATCAGCAGTAAATGCACCGACCTCTAAAAAATTAGATTCTTTATCAATTAGGTAAGCAATACGTTCCCGGGCTAAAAGTTTACCTTTTTCCTTTTGTTTAGCTGCATTTTTTTCGCCACCACCTTGATATATTTTTTTGAGTTTGGTTTTTAGCTCGTAAACCAACTGCTTACTTACATCCTCGTTTTTGTTGAATTCGATATTCATGCAGGCAATTTAAATTTAATTTTAGAAAAAATGTGGAGACTGAAATGGTTTCTGGTCTAACCTTGGTTTTTAACCGCAAAGGGATAACGCAAAGTTCGCAAAGAATTTTGACCACAGCGCATATACAGAAAGCGCACAGCGGTTTAAAGAAAAGATTCAAATCGTAAAGAAAGAAATAATCTTGATCACTTTGTGTTACTCTATGAGAACTCTATTTTCTTTATGGTATTTTTTTTAGTTATTGTAAACCGCCCAACTTTGTGTTTTTCCCGGAAAACTTTTTATCCATTGCGGTGAAATAATTAATTATCCATTTAAAATAATATTTTTGGATAAATCTCGCCAAATGGAACTTACCGTAAATATCCCTGCATTATTATTTCCCGCAATCAGCTTAATTATGCTGGCTTATACCAATCGTTTTTTGGCTTTAGCTGCTTTAGTAAGAAGTTTAAAAGCGAAATATGAAGAAAGTGAGAAAAATGTTGGTTTACAAAACCAGATCAAGAACCTGCGTTATCGACTGCGATTGATAAAAAACATGCAGGCTCTTGGCGTTTTAAGCTTTTGTCTTTGCCTTTTCTGCATGTTTTTTATTTATTTAGAATGGAATATCGTTGCTGAAATCCTCTTTGCATTCAGTTTGATTTTCTTTATGCTCTCACTGATTATTTCATTAATCGAGATTCAAATCAGTACCAAAGCATTAGAACTTGAGCTGAGTACGCTAGAAGATTTGGAAGATCCATCGCTAAGCGGTTATATTAAGAAAAAATTTAAAAAGGATTAATCACAACACACCTTAGCCAATCGCTAATTACCTAAGCTGTAATAAAGTGATATAAGAACACCACCTCTCCGGTAAATGCTGGCTTTTTCTGGTCTTCAATTTCCATTTCAATTGCCATATGAACTTTTGTAACGCCACGTAAATTTACAATAGAGGCTAATTTAGCTTTTAATCTAATTTTGCTATTAACCAATACAGGCTGAGCAAATTTTAAACTTTCGATGCCATAATTAATCTCCATCTTTAGGTTTTGAATGTCAACAATTTCTTTCCATAAAAAAGGAATTAAAGCAAGTGTTAAATATCCATGGGCAATTGTTGCGCCAAATGGTCCTTCATTTTTTGCTCTATCTTCATCAATATGAATCCATTGATGATCTAAAGTAGCATCAGCGAATTTATTGATTTGCTCCTGAGTGATGGTGTGCCATGAAGAAACGCCAAGCTCTTTACCTAAATATTGTTCAAATTCTGCGTGTGAAGTAATGATTTGCATTGTAATATATTTTTAGCGCCTGCAATTTGCAAATGGCGATTTTAAAATGTTTATTGTATTGAATAGTTATTAAGTTAGGTTTCTGTCTCTAAACCAGACTTCATCCGGAACTGCCGAAAAATCATCCATCTTATTGACTAAAACTTCAGCATCAGATTCATTGAAAACCAAATCCCTATTGGCTGGTTTTAGGAATTTACTCTGAACCATCATTTCCATCTGTGCAAATAATGGATCGTAGAACCCGTTCACATTTAATACACCAATTGGTTTGTTATGCAGGCCCAACTGTAACCAGGTAAGCACTTCAAAAAACTCTTCCAAGGTACCAAAACCACCAGGCAAAATAATGAACCCATCACTTAAATCGGCCATTTTTTGTTTACGCTGGTGCATGTTTTCAGTAATAATCATTTCGGTTACACCTTTGTGGCCAACCTCTTTATCCATTAAAAACTGAGGAATTACACCAGTAACTAAACCACCGGCTTGTAAAATATCATCGGCTATAACGCCCATTACACCAACACTCCCACCTCCGTAAACCATTTTGATGTTTTGTTTAACTAAAACATCTGCTAATTGTTTAATCGCATTGCGTAAATCAGGATCGCCATTGAAATTTGACCCGCAGTAAACGCAAACAGAATTAAGCTTATTCATCTATATAAAAATTTGCCCGAAGTTAAGACTTTATCGGCTTTCTATAAATTTTAATTCTGAACAAAACTGTGACATTTACTATTTGAAATGTTTTGGAAAGCAATTACAATAGTTTATTTTAAAGCAAGTCCTTCTATCAAGCATGTCATTTTATAGTTCAATCGACCTTAAGGTCTTTTTTCGTTTTCAAAAGTTTATACATCCGGGCTGGTAAAAGGAACAAAGTGCAGTAGACCTGATGGAAGTGAAATACTTTTTTAGTTGCAGTAACTCTGATTTGCTGTAGGCTGAAACCGAAAAACAGAGGCATAGTATCAGCATTACAGAAGCTAAAAAAGATTAAACGTACAGCAGGACTTTCGCAGCCGAAAAGTACAGAACTTTGCTCTTCTAAAACAAAAAGCGCCGAATAATTCCGACGCTTTTTAACCAAATATAAGAGAGATTGAGAATGATTTAGAATGAGAACCTTAGCGTTGCACCGTAAGTTCTAGGATCGCCAAGTACACCTGCGTACAAACCAGAGTTGCCAGCCGCAGCCTGTAGTTGCTCATAATAGTTTTTATTCCCAATGTTTCTGCTCCAAACAAATGCCGAAAATTTTTCAGACCTGAATCCTAATCTTGCGTTAAATAAAGAATAACCCGCAACATTTAAAACGCTGGAAGGTGTGGCGTTTGATGAATATTGAGAACGGTAACTTACATCTCCAGCAATAAAATAACGGCCTGCCTTAGTGGCTAAATTGCCCGGAGTACTAAATTCTGCACCGCCAGAAGTATTCCATTTTGAAATCCCTGGCAATCTACCGCCTGATGCATCTTTAAAAGCCACCTGAGTAGCCACGCCATTAATTGTTTCGGTGTGACCGGTTTCCTCTAAAGGTAAAGGTGCATTTGTAAAGGTTACATATTTACCGTCAAGGTAAGCCAAAGCCGCATTTAAAGTTAAAAATCTTTCCAGTTGATAAGTTCCGTCAATTTCCAGTCCTTTAACATTAACCTTTTCAGCATTGGCTAAATAACCTCTGTTTACGCCCAATTGTGGAGATTGGACATTGGTTTGATAATCCTTAATATCGGTATTGAAAGCTGTAACATTCAAAATTGCCCCCTTAACAGGTTTAGTTTTCAAACCCAATTCGTAGTGCTCTACATATTCGGGTTTAACAACCGCCAAAGTTAAATCTGCCTGACCGTTTGAAGTTGTTGGTAAACCGCCCACATTTACCCCCACCGGTTTGTAGGCAGTAGAGAAAGTTCCATAAATATTTAATTTAGGATTTGGGCGATAGGAAACCGTAATGTTTCCTGATAAGTTATTATTGTTGGTACTGGTATTGAATTGTTGATTGCTGTAAACGGCGGCTTTAAGGGCTAACAAAGCAGCATCGGTAGTTTGTAAGCCGCCATAAGTATTTCTGTTGTAATCCACATCTTTTTTGTCATAAGTGAATCTCAAGCCTGGTAAAACGTGTAAATTTTCGACCACTTCCCAATCTATTTGACCAAATACAGCTGCACTAAGTGATTTGATTGTTGAATTTGTTTTAATCCCAAATCCATCTAGCAAACCTGGGGTTGAATATAATGCTTGTGCGCCTGTGTTTGCCGTTTGCACAAATCTCCATTGATCTTTACCAACTTCTTCAGTTTGATCGAGTCCTTGCAAATTTTGTCCGAGGAAAAATACGCCCACCACACCACTTAATTTATCAGTGATGTTTCCGGCATACCTAATTTCTTGCGAATATTGATCGTGACGAGAATTACCTTGCGACTTTGTCAGTGCCGATAGTTCAGAAAAATCTCTGTCATTTGTTGGATCCCAGTTCCAGAATCTCCATGCGGTAGTTGAAGTTAATGTTCCGCCACCAATTTTATAATCTACGTTAAGTGAAATTCCACCAATCGATTGATTATGTCTCCAGGGTGTATTGGTATTAATTTCTCTTGAAAAAGGATCGATTTTAGGCTGTTGGTAACCTAAATCAGATACAATTCTAGCGTACTGGCGGTAAGCACTTCTTTCGGTTTGCGTAACACCAGCAATTACCAATGGATAGCCGGCCGGATGTTGAACACTAACATCTCCACTTAATAAAATCTTCAACCGATCAGATGGGGTGAAATAAAGTTGACCTTTAAAACCGAGATTGTTTTGTCCGCTGTAACGGCGTTCTTCTCTGGTATTCCAAATCGTTCCATCGCGTTGCGTACCAGAAAGAGAAATTTTAGCAGCAAGATTTTTCGCTAAACCACCAGAAACCGACGCCTTTGCCTGTAGAAAATTATAATTACCCACACTCATTTCTACTTTCGCAGTTGGGGTTTGTGTAGGTTTGGTTGTAGTGATATTAAATGCACCTGCAGTGGTATTTTTCCCAAACAAAGTGCCCTGCGGACCGCGAATAACTTCTATTTGTTCAATATCTAAGAAATCAGTTGAAGTTGCAGCAGGACGGGCGTGATAAACACCATCCACGTAAAAACCTACTCCCGGATCGATACCATCATTGGTTAAGCCAAAAGTAGAGCCTAAACCCCGAATATTAAGGGTTGTGTTTCTGGCATTGGAAGCATATAACTGAACAGAAGGAACCAATTCTTTCAAACGATTTACATTAAATGCACCAGCATTTTCAGCTGCTTGCCCGCCAATAACCGTAATTGGAATTGGAACATCTTGCAGCACTTCAGAACGTCTTCTTGAGGTAACTACAATTTCGTCAAGTTGCGTATCTTCTACTAAAATTAGTTCAATTGGCGTTTCCTGAAATTGCAAAACCTGAAAATCCTGTGGTTTATAGCCAACATAACTTACTCTGATGTAAAATGGTGTTTGTTGTTTCGGATCGATGGAAAAGGCACCATTTACATCGGTAATGGTTGCAATTTTTGTACCCCTAACGGTAATGGTTGCACCTGGTATTGTGGTACCATTGGCACCTTTAACTATTCCTTTTACTGCATTTTGAGCGAATGCAGCACTTGTTGATAGGATAATGGTAAATAAAATAAGTAAACGTTGTATCATGATTATATTTAAATGTTTGGATTAGATTTTTAAAATTGTGATGTTGTATGGAGGTTTGTTATTTTAACTTTTTGACGGCTACAACAACTAAATAAATGGATTTGGATGCTTCGTTTCATTTTTAGTTATATAAAATCTATAGATTTAGTCGACAAATATATTAAAAAAAAGGATTAGCCAAATTTTATTTTGTGATTTGTTTATTTTTTGAATTACTTATCATTTATTTGTCTCTGGATGTAGAGCGCAATGGATATTAAAATTTGTGAGAATATAAGGTTTTGGAAAGCAATGACACAGCTTAAGTTAATGTTACCCGGGCTTTACACTAAATCTTTTTTGTCAACGGCATCTTAAATCGAACATTTTTGATCCAAAAAAGGATATCTTTTCAATTCCGTTTAGTAAGTGAGGCAACTGTAGATTTTCCGGCCAAAATGCACAGGCTGTAATACTTAAACCTGACAGCAGCGTCAGCCCCGAGTTTTTTACGAGGGCTACAGCGAATGGCAGGACTACATTAAGCCATTAACGATAATGTTCATTTACAAAACATTAGAATTTAGCTTTTAGAAATAAAACGGGGCGATCAATATATTAAGACCTAACTTAAAAGATTTCTCCACTGCGGTCGAAATGACGGCTTTATAGCTGTCTTGAATTGAAAATTTGTCAGTTAGGAATTGTAGGTATTTCCGGCCAAAGTGCACAAGCTATAGTGCCTAAACCTGACAGCAGCGTCAGCCCCGAGTTTTTTACGAGGGCTACAGCGAATGGCAGGACTGCAAAAGCCATTAATGATAACGGTCATTTACAAAACATTAGAATTTAGCTTTTAGAAATAAAACGGGGCGATCAATATAATTAAGACCTAACTTAAAAGATTTCTCCACTGCGGTCGAAATGACGGCTTTATAGCTGTCTTGAATTGAAAATTGTCAGTTAGGAATTGTAGGTATTTCCGGCCAAGGTGCACAAGCTATAGTACCTAAACCTGACAGCAGCGACAGCCCAGAGTTTTTCTACGAGGGCTACAGCGAATGGCAGGACTACATTAA
>SEDB01000472.1 GCA_004210715.1 Pedobacter sp. | reverse complement strand
CCTGAATTAATGCAGGATACAGAGTGGCTCAAAAACAATGTTAGCTTTATCGGCGAGGTGTTATTGGGCCATTTGCGTTATGGTACGCATGGTAAAAATAGTATCGAGAATTGCCATCCTTTTTTAAGGCAAAACAACTGGATGACGCGTAACCTCGTTATTGCGGGTAACTTCAACATGACGAATGTTGATGAGTTATTGGAACAGCTTTACGAGTTAGGTCAGCATCCAAAAGAAAAAGCAGATACGGTTACCGTTCTGGAGAAAATCGGTCACTTTTTAGATGATGAAAATCAAGAGCTTTTTGACCAGTATAAAAAAGAAGGATATGATAACGTAGCCATCACACACAAAATTTCTGATCATCTTGATATTCCTAATATCCTTCGCCGTTCAGCGAAAACATGGGATGGAGGTTATTCGATTTGTGGAATGGTTGGTAACGGCGATTCATTCATCATGCGTGATCCTGCAGGTATTCGTCCGGCTTATTACTATTATGATGATGAGATTGTGGTTGCTGCTTCAGAAAGACCAGCACTTCAAACCGCTTTCAATATCCAGTTTAAAGATGTGAAGGAAATTGATCCAGGGCATGCTTTAATTATCAAGAAAAACGGCGAAGTAAGCATGGAACAATTCCGTGAGCCTACAGAAAGACTGTCATGTTCTTTTGAACGCATCTATTTCTCCAAAGGAAGTGATGTGGAAATTTATCGTGAGCGTAAACAGTTAGGTCGTTTATTAAGCGATAAAATTCTTGAGGCCGTTAACTACGATTTAAAAAACACAGTTTTCTCTTTCATTCCAAATACGGCAGAAGTTGCTTTTTATGGTATGGTTGACGGCGTTCAGCAATATGTTCGCAGGCACCAGAAAGATATTCTTTTGCATAAGAAAGAAGAGTTGTCTGATGAGCAGTTAGAGGCATTATTATCTTTAGCACCACGGGTTGAAAAACTGGCGGTTAAAGATGTTAAGCTAAGAACATTTATCACTCAGGATGCTGATCGTAGTGAAATGGTGGCTCATGTTTATGATACTACTTATGGTATAATCAATAACCACCAGGATACTTTGGTAGCGCTGGATGACTCCATTGTTCGTGGTACTACCTTAAAGCAAAGTATTATCAAGATTGTTGATCGTTTGCACCCTAAGAAAATTATTATTGTTTCATCAGCACCTCAAATTCGTTACCCCGATTGTTATGGTATCGATATGAGTAGAATGGGACAGTTTGTAGCCTTTGACGCTGCTATCCAATTACTTACTGAACGTGGCATGTGGCAGGTAATTGAAGATGTTTATACCAAGTGTAAAGCTTCCTTATTGTTGCCGAAGGAAGAAATTGTAAATCATGTAAAAGAGATTTATAAACCTTTTACTCCGGAAGAAATTTCTGCTAAAATTGCACAGATTATTACACCTAAGGGCACTGTTGCTGAGGTAGAGGTAATTTATCAAAGTTTAGAGAACTTGCATGAAGCTTGCCCTAAAAATAAAGGTGATTGGTATTTCTCCGGTAACTACCCAACTCCAGGTGGAAATAAAGTGGTTAACAAAGCTTTTATTGTATTGATGGTGATAAATGATGATTTTGTTTGCTTCAATTTTATGACCATCATTGACTAGTTTTTTAAGCAACCAAGGGGTAATAAATAATATATCAAAAGACTTTTGATTCAGTAATCCCTCATAGCCTTCGGTATCTCCAGTGAAATATAAAGATCTTTTTTGCCATTTTAAGTTGTAGGAGTGATGGTTAGTCGACCATTTATGCTTTGTTCTGATGGCTTCAAGTTCCAACCCATATGATTTTAATAGCGCTATTTGTTTTTTAGTAATGGAAGGGCCAAACTTTTCTAGTTTAGTAAGTTTGAGAAGATTATAGTCAAAATGATCTTTATGAGTGTGTGTAAATAGAGCGATACCTTTTTCATCTTGATAGACATCCTTAAAGTCATATTTCATGTAGCCATATGCTCCAGATTCATATGGAAAATCTGAAAAAAGTATTAAACTATCTAGCTTTATCTTGAAGGCACAATTACCGATAAAGGTGATTTCTATATTTTGTGCTAAACATTTTTTGTTAGCGCTGAAGATCGAAAATAAGAAAGCTAAAACAAAAAATAACTGAGGCGTTTTATTTAGCATGTAAGAGGAATTTTGGATAAAGTTACGCGTAAAACTGAATGTAGGTTTTATAGATTAACCAGAAAGCAAAAAAGATAATAATCACTCCTGCAATTTTATTAAGCGTCTTTAAAGCATCTTCTTTAATTTTATAGCGTAATTTGCTGGAGTAAAAACTCTTAGCGCCATCAATACTTAGTTGAGTGGCCATGGCAATGAAGAAACAAACCAGTTTTTCATTTAGCATGTTATTGAGCTTAACTGAAATGATGCCACTTACTATAATCCAGAACATTAAGGTAGAAGGGGTAAGGATACACATCAAAAAACCTTTAAGGACATAACCTCTTTTGCTTATCTTTTGAAGGGTTGTCGAATCATAATTAACCTTCATTTTTGATACCAGATAATATATTCCTACAGCGAGTAGGAATATGCCTCCTATGGAACCAACGTACTTATCAAAACTTGCTTTGTAATCAAAAAACTGACTTCCAAAAAGTACCAAAGCAATTAAAATAACATCACTAATAATAACTCCAATAGCTAAAGAAAATCCGGCCATAAAGCCTCTTTCTATACTGGTTTTAATCATTGCAAAAAATACCGGACCTGTTAAAAACGACGAAATAATCCCTGCCCCAATACCTAATAATATGGCTTCAAACATGTATTGTAT
>SEDB01000471.1 GCA_004210715.1 Pedobacter sp. | reverse complement strand
GAAGTAAATGCAAAGGCTATTGCTCCCGCAGCAGCGAGCCACGGATTTATTTTAAGCACACAAAACAGTAAATATGCACCAATCAAGTACAAGATCACGGTGCCTACAGGATCTGGAAAAACACCTTTAATTACATCAATTCCGTAGGTGGTAATGTTTAATGGATACTGAACCCAGATTTGATAAGCTGGCATTCCTCCAAACATCTGGTTGGTCCAAAGCGGGCCTTTTCCAGTTGCTTCTTTTACATCCATAATTTCTTTTTGCATGGCTTTTGCCTGCAAAACATCGCCTTGTTGTGGCGCTTTGCCCTGCAAAACAGGACTGAAGTAGGCAAACGTAATGACTACAAAAAATGCAATAATGGCCAAGTGGATGCCATTTTTATTAAACCAGTTATTCATTAAGGTTTGTTTAAGTTTAAACGAACGTCAAAAATAAAAAATTGGGCGGTATAAAAAAGGAATAAATTGCATGTGAGCAGAATTAAAAAAATTAGATTTGAGAAATGAAATCCCAATTCCTCCAATTTATGCTGAGATTTTTTTTGTTTATCTGCATGCATGCGGCTTTTTCACTATCCGCTTTCGCTCAAATTGTTAGCCTCAACAACCGCGAAATCATTTCACTTCAATCGGCAATCAAAAAGGATTCAAAAGCTAAAAAGCTTTATGATTCTTTTAATATAGCGGCGATCCGTTATCTGGAAGATCAACCCAATCCGATTGATACGATAAGAACTGAAGGGCTATTGAAAGGCAATCCTCAAAAAGTAAAAACCCAGCAAGCACTAGCCGACATGGGCAAAATGTTTACACTGGCGCTTCAGTATCGCTTAACCGAAGACAAAAAATACCTGATTAAATGCGCCTACTTTTTGACTACCTGGGCTATGGTAAATCATCCTAATGGCAATCCAATTGATGATACCAATCTGGACAAGGCTGTAGAAGCTTACGATCTTATTAAGGATGATATTTCAGTAAAAGACAAAATAATCATCGAAAGGTGGTTAAAAGAAGCTGCCAATGCTGAAATCAATAGTAAAAGAATGAAACCTGGAAGAGCTACAGCAATAAATAACTGGAATGCACACCGGTTAAAAGTTGTAGGCGAAATCGGCTATGCATTGAAAGATCAGCATTTGATTGATTGGACCATTGAAAACTTAAAAAGCCACATTGATATTAATTTATATGCTGATGGAACAAGTTTAGATTTTAAGGAACGTGATGCCATGCATTACCATATTTACGATCTGGAGCCCATGTTAAAGCTTGCCATTATGATTGATCGGGCAAAAGGCCAAAACTTATACACTTATGCGTCGACCAAAGGTTCTTCAATCAAAAAGTCTGTTGAGTGGATGATTCCGTATATAAAAGGCGAAAAACTGCATGAAGAGTATGCGAATACTACCGTTAAATTTGACCGGGATAGGGCTAAAAACAATGAACCTGGTTTTGCACCAGGAACCATGTTTGATCCAAAATTGGCTTTGCCAGTATTAAAATTATCAGTTTACTTTGATGCCGGACAAATGCCGTTATTAAATGATTTGAATAAAGGATTAGATTTTCCAATGCTTATCGATCAAATCAAGAGAGAAAGAAAACAAAACTTTCAAAATAAATAAACTTTCAATAATTTTTGAAAGTTTAAAAATGTTATTATATTTGTTTATGGAATTAGCAGCAGCAAAACTTAAATTTATTGAAGCTTGGGGAAAGTTAGGCTCTGAATGGGGAATTAACCGTACCATGGCACAGGTTCATGCTTTGTTACTGATTTCTCCAGAAGCATTGACAACTGAAGAGATCATGGAAACTTTGAGTATCTCAAGAGGAAATGCAAACATGACACTTCGTGATTTAAT
>SEDB01000093.1 GCA_004210715.1 Pedobacter sp. | reverse complement strand
TGGGATAAAGTACGTGAAGATGTAACTCTGAAATTTATGGTGGTTGCACTTACTGCTTATGGAATGGCAACATTTGAAGGTCCATTACTATCATTGAAACAAATTAATGGTATTGCGCACTTTACCGATTGGATTGTGGCACACGTACACGTAGGCGCTTTGGGTTGGAATGGTTTCTTAACTTTTGGTGTTTTATACTGGTTAATTCCCCGAATTTATAAAATGGAATTATACTCTAAAAAACTGGCTGGTTTCCACTTTTGGATTGGCACTTTAGGAATTCTTTTTTATGCGATTCCAATGTATTGGGCAGGTTTTACTCAAGGTTTAATGTGGAAAGAGTTTACACCTGAAGGATTATTGAAATATCCAAATTTCCTGGCTACAACATTGCAAATTATTCCAATGCATATGCTTAGATCAGTTGGCGGAGCATTGTACTTAATTGGTGTTATTGCCATGACTTACAATTTAGCAAAAACCATGATTGCTGGTAAATTGGTAGCCAATGAAGCAGCCGAAGCCATGCCTTTATCAAAAGAAATTGTCGAACATTATGCTTCAGATAAAGCCTGGCATAGGGTTTTGGAGCGCAAGCCGATGAAATTCATGGTATTTTCACTCATTATTATTTTAATTGGTGGGATGGTTGAGATGATGCCAACTTTTACTATTAAATCGAACGTGCCAACCATTACCAGTGTAAAACCCTATTCAGCTTTGGAGTTGCAAGGAAGAGATTTATACATTAGAGAAGGTTGCGTGAATTGCCATACGCAAACAGTTCGTCCTTTTCGTTCAGAAACCGAACGTTATGGCGAATATAGTAAAGCAGGTGAGTATGTTTATGATCATCCATTTTTATGGGGAAGTAAACGCACCGGACCAGATTTGCATCGCCTTGGCGGAAAATATTCTCATGCATGGCATTATAATCACTTGATAGATCCAACTTCCATGTCGCCGGGTAGTATCATGCCTTCTTATCCCTGGTTAACCGAGCAAAAGCTCGATATTTCTACAACACCAGCTAAAATTAGGGCAATGCAAACTTTAGGTGTTCCTTATCCCAAAGGTTATGATCAAAGTGCAAATGATGATTTGAAATTTCAGGCTGAAACAATTTCTTCTGATTTAAAACAGAATAACATCAAAGTAAATAGTGATAAAGAAATCGTAGCCATTATTGCTTATCTACAGCGTTTGGGTACTGATATTAAGGCAAATAAAGAAGTAATCCCATCTAATCAATAAAGCTATGTTCAATCAAATTAAAAACCTAGATGGGGGAGAGATTTACCTCATCACCTCGCTGCTAATGTTTATAGTTTTCTTTTTAATTGTAGGTATTTACCTCATCAAATTAAATAAAAAGCATATCGAAATCATGAGTGAAATGCCTTTTCAAGATAATCAACTAAAAAGATATGAAGAAGATTAACCTCACTATATTATTTTCAGCTTTATCGTTAAGTGTTTTTGCTACTGATGAAAAAGCAGTTGCGGTAATGCCATCAAGTCCTGGTTTAGGACTTAGTCAAACCAATTTGTTAATCGTAATCCTCCTGATATTTGCATTTGTACTGCTTTTTGTATCGATTACTTTATTAAATGCTTTCAAGGTAATGTATCGTGAACAGTTGAATCCAACCCCATACTCAGCGCCAGAGAAACTACCTGTTCTGGATTACGGTTCATGGTTGAAGCAAAAGAAAAATAAACCATCAGTGTGGGAAAAACTATTGAGCTTAAAACCTATTGAACAAGAAAAAGATCTTGAAATAGATCATGCTTATGATGGTATAAAAGAGCTTAATAATCCTGTTCCTGCGTGGTTTAATGTGCTTTTTTTTGGTACTATGATTTTTGCCATTTGTTATTTGTTCTATTATCATATTGGTGGTTATGGCGATTTGCAAGATCAGGAGTATGCAAATGAAATGGTAAAGGCACAGCAAGACAAAGTTGCTTTCTTAGAAAAATCGTCTAATACAATTGACGAGAATTCGGTAAAGTTTGATAACACTCAAGCCGTTTTAGAGGAAGGTAAAGGCATCTTTAATACCAATTGTGTGGTTTGTCATGGCGATAAAGGTCAGGGGAGCATTGGTCCAAATTTGACGGATGAGTTCTGGTTGCATGGCGGAGGTGTTAATAATGTTTTTAAAACCATAAAATACGGGGTTCCTGATAAAGGAATGATCAGCTGGGAGAAAACTTTAAGTCCGAAACAAATTAGTGCAGTGGCAAACTTCATCATGTCTTTAAAAGATTCCAAGCCGGAAGGAGCTAAAGCGCCACAAGGAGATAAATACGAGGAGAAAGATCCACAAGATAATGCAATGAAAAGTGTTGATGATAGTTTGAGCATTACAGATGCAACAAAAAAATAGCAGAAAAGCAAAAGGTAGGGAATTTCTTTACCCTAAAAAACCATCAGGTAAGTTATACAGTCGCCGGAAATGGACAAGCTATGGCTTACTGCTGCTTTTATTTTCTTGTCCGTTTGTGAAGCTGAATGGAGAACAGTTGATTTTACTCAATTTTTTAGAACGCAAATTTGTATTCTTCGGATTGATGTTTACGCCTCAGGATTTTTATTTGTTTGCATTGGCAATGCTCATTTTTGTGATGTTTATTGTTTGTTTTACGGTGGTTTTGGGCAGGCTTTGGTGTGGTTGGGCATGTCCGCAAACCATTTTTATGGAAATGATATTTAGGCGAATTGAATATTGGATAGAAGGTGATGCCAACAAACAGAAGAAGCTTGATGCTCAGCCTTGGAACACTGAAAAAATCGTTAAAAAGGGAAGTAAGCATTTTATTTTTCTTTTCATTTCTTTTCTGATTGCAAATACATTTTTAGCATACATTATCAGTTCGGATGTATTATACCGAATTATTATTGAACCTATAGCTTTACATATTTCAGGGTTTGCATCGATCTGCTTATTTACATTGGTTTTTTATGGTGTGTTTGCTTATGTACGAGAGGTAGTGTGTACTGTGATTTGTCCCTATGGAAGGCTGCAAGGTGTTTTACTTGATAACCAAAGCTTGGTTGTTGCGTATGATTTCTCTCGCGGAGAACCAAGAGGGCATATTCAGAAAAATGTACTTGTTAGTAGCAAAGGCGATTGCATTGATTGTAATTTGTGTGTGCAAGTCTGTCCTACCGGAATAGATATTAGAAAAGGAACCCAATTAGAATGTGTGAATTGTACCGCTTGCATCGATGCTTGTAATGAGGTAATGGTAAAAATCAATAAGCCCGAGAATTTAATCGGTTTTTACAATCAAGAGTATGTTCAGGATAGAAAACAATACAAAATTGGATTAAAATCTTACGGTTATGCTGCGGTACTTTTTTTGGTAACGATTGTTTTCTGCTCCTTAATTTATAAGCGTGAAGATGTACAGACAACAATTTTACGAGCAAGCGGAACATTGTATCAATTAAGGGGCGGTGAAGAAACCAGTAATCTTTACAATGCTGAATTAATCAATAAAACAAATCGGGCAATGAAATTTCAGTTCAAACCCAAAGATAAACACGATAAAATTGAATTTATTCAGGCTGCCGGAATTTTACCAAAAGAAGGCAGTGCACAGGTCACCTTTTTCCTTATTCGAAAAAATAGCACAATTAAAAAATATAAAACCGCTGCAGTTTTTGAGATTTGGGTAGATGGAAAAATAATTAGCGAGGCCAGTACTAGTTTTTTTGCTCAGCCTGAATAATGAATAATTGAATTTTAAATGATTCGTGTTTAAACGATAAATAAACGAGCTTATGAATTGGGGAACGAAAATAGTTTTGGGCATGGTAACTTTTATGCTTTTCATCATTGTAATGGTTAGTTACATGTTTTACGTTCATGGAAGAGATGCGCTGATTGAAGATGATTATTATGAGCAGGGAATTAACTACAATGATGAATTTAATGCTACTCAACATACTTTAAATGCCAATGCAGAGCCAAAAATTGATGTTTCAGATCAGCAAATTGTAATCAAATTAAAAGATTCTGCAAGTTATAAACTCAATTTGAAAAGAGCATCTAATAATACCGATGATAAAAAATATGATGGTTTGACGGTTGGAAGTTCGAATCTAATTCTTATTAATCGCAATAATATTCCAAAGGGCTTGTGGTTTTTGAAACTAGAATGGAAGGTTAACGGAAAAGACTTTATGTTCAAAAGAAATATCACTTTATAATGGATTTTTTACCGCTTGCTTTTTTAATGGGAATGTTTGGTAGCTTACATTGTGCCGTAATGTGCGGACCAATTATGCTCAGTTTTCCTACAGACAAAAAAACGAGTTTGAATTCTATGTTTCAACTTTTTCTTTATCAACTCGGACGAATAATCATTTACACTTTATTGGGCTTTTTGGTCGGCTTAGTAGGCAGTACCCTCAAAATTTTTAGCGATCAAAGAATTTTAAGCGCATGTATAGGATTCATGCTTCTCATTTTTGCGATTATTCATTTTAACAAATATTACCATAACCGACTTTCCTTTTTGCAATCGCAATTTTTTAACCCACTTGGCAAGTTGATGGGTAGATTTTACAATAAATCTTATTGGGGTTTAGGAGCAGGTATATTAAATGGATTAATACCTTGTGGCATGGTGTATCTGGCTCTTTCTACTGCATTAAACTCGCCAAACATTCAATCTGCTGCAACTTTTATGTTTCTTTTTGGTTTAGGTACGGCGCCATTGTTGTTAATGATATCGCTCGGGGGCATCTATCTAAAAAAATACATCCGCTTTAACACCCAAAAATTGGTGCCATGGTTGATGGTTTTTATTGGTCTGGTTTTTATTTTAAGATCTGCAGAATTGGGAATACCATTTCTTTCTCCCCACGCACAACAGCATTTCGGGACTGTAGTTTCTTGTGATTAAAAATAAAAAAGCAGATCCAAAGACCTGGTTTTCGTTAGTTTCTAGACCGTCCCGTTGATTTAATTCAAACTATTATAAATATAAGGCTTCGTTAAAACTATTTTAGGGTATTATGACTCTAATCTTAAGTTGAAAAATGTATTTGTATTAATACTTTTGAATATCAAAAAAAATCACAAAGTTCAAATGGAAAATTTTTGAAGTCATTTTAAAGTTAAGCTTTAGCCATTTAAACCATAAGTACAGCATCCTAATAAAATAAATGTTTAGATATTCTATCTTTGCAATACTAACTAATGTAAAATCATTTCTATCTTGATCAATCGAAGCAGAAAAGCTATCGCATCTCATATTACTTATTTTTTCCTTGGAGAGTATTTTTCCGACGCACTAAGAACAACATTAACGGTTCTGCTTCCCATCATTTTATTTTTTTATTTGGGTGATCAAGAAGCAGCAACAGGAATTGGAGTAGGTGCATTATTGATTAGTCTTACCGATTTGCCAGACAACAGGTTAAATAAACTAAAAAATGCGATTATTAGTATTATCGCTTTTTTCTTAACCACCTTTTTGGTCTCTCAAATTTTAGCTTTTCAAATTTGGTCAGCCATTATTATTAGTGCTTTGGCTTTTCTATTTTCAATGTTTGCGGTTTACGGGCAAAAAATGAGTTTAATTGGAACCATGGCCTTAATCGTTTGTACTTTTGTGATGGGTTTACACCCTGCTCGTCCACTATATTTTAGTGGTTACATGCTCATTGGAGGCGTTTGGTATTATTTGGTTAGCGTAATTCAAACACTCATAAGGCCTTACCGTTCGTTAAACCATGCCATTTTTGAATGTTTCTTGGCAAGTGCAGCTTTTTTAAAGGCGAAATCTAAAAATTATGACCCTGCATTTCCATTGGATCATCAACAAAAAGAAATTATCAAACTACATATTCGCGTTAATCAAAAACACGAATTGATTCGGAATTTGCTACTTACCGATCGGTATGCAATGAATCCTGATAATAAAAAAGGCAGAGTGCTTTTGGATAGAGCAGGTTTATTAATTGATCTTTATGAACAACTTAACGCGGTCCATTTCGATTACAAATCCATTCGCAAGTCACTTTCAGGGGGTAAAAGTTTGCAAATCATTGCAGAACTTATCAGGATGTTAGCCATGGAAATTGAAGATTTGGCAAGACATGTTCGCTCGGTTAAAAATATAGCTTCGAAATCGAAAATAAATGCAGCCTTTGCCATCGAAAAGGAATTGTTGGTTGTAGAAATGAACAGGTTAGATGAAAATCAAAAGGAGTTTGTTCGCAATGTGATTTCCAATATTGATGAAATTGCGAAAATCATTATTTCTATCCGCAAAAGCGAGGTTGATGAGTCACATCATCGCACAAAGGAAGAAATCGAATACCCGCTATTTGTAAGTTCTGATCGTTTTTCTTTAAAAGATCATTTGAGTTTAAAATCGCCAATATTCAGATTCTCCATAAGAATGGCAATCTGTTTTGTTTTTGGTTTCATCTTAGTTTACCAACTCGATGCCAGCAGGTACAGTTACTGGCTCTTTTTAACGTTAGTGATTGTGGCAAGACCAAAATTTTCCATTACCTGGAAAAGGAATTTCCAAAGGTTAAAAGGAAGTTTGGGTGGCGTAGCTATTGGTTTATTGCTAATTTATTTTGTAAAAAATCCTGCCATTTTGCTCAGCGTTTCTGCCATTTGTTTACTCGGCTTTTATGCCTTTAACCGGATTAATTACACCATAAGTGTGATGTTTATTACGCCAGCCGTAATTTTAACTTTGGGAAGTTACCATGGGCATTTTGATCATATTGTTCACGACAGGGTTTTATTTACACTTGTCGGTTGCGGTATTGCAATTATTGCAACCTACCTTTTTCCAATTTGGGATAGTAAACAAATGCATCAAAAAATTAAGGAAGCTGCAAATGCAACGCTAAAATATTTCCTTATTACTGCAGATAAGAAAAAAAACCATAACGAAAATATAGCCAGGATGGCTCGTAAAGATGCAAATCTAAGTCTTTCTAGTCTATCAGAGTCTATCGAATCAGCAAGTCAAGAGCCTTGGCAATCAAGCCTTAATCTTCAATATTTATATGAAGTACAAGTTATTATTTATAAGATTAATGCCATGATCACTTCTATTTATTTAACAGAAGAGCAGCTCGAATTGGATATCGAAAATGATTTTATCAAACCAATCACTTGGAATTTACAGCTTAAAAAGTCTGATCAATCCATCCACTCACAAGCTGGATTCGAACTTAAAGCGAGTGATCGTAATGAATCTGATCTGCTTCAGCATAAATTGAGAGATATCAAAACATTGTCTTCGGCATTAACAGCAGAATATCACTTACATCACTAGTTATTCAACTCTGGCTAATTTTTACATCTGTATGCTTTTTCTGATAAACAGATCGACTGAGGATTTGTTATCATTACATATCTAAAAGATAAAAGCTAAAATGGATTTACAATTAAAAAATAAAACCGCGTTCATCAGTGGATCAACTGCTGGAATAGGATATGCAATTGCCGAAAGTTTGTTAAAGGAAGGTGTAAATGTGATTATCAACGGACGATCTCAGGAAACCATAAATACAGCAATTGCACAATTAAAAAAGGATACTGGAAATGATTCTGTAAGTGGCATTGCAGCCGATTTTTCCAATGCAGAGGAAGTAAATAAATTGATTGAAAGTTTGCCTGATGTTGATATTTTGGTTAACAATGCAGGCATTTTTGAACCTAAAGCTTTCGAAGAAATCAGTGATGAAGATTGGTTTCGCTTTTTTGAGGTAAATGTTATGAGCGGAATCCGCTTGTCACGTTCTTTATTTCCTAAAATGTTAGCCAAAAACTGGGGAAGGATCATTTTTATCTCCAGTGAATCAGCTGTTTTTATACCAGATGAAATGATTCATTACGGAATGACCAAAACTGCACAACTTGGTGTAAGCAGAGGTTTAGCCGAACTAAGCAAAGGCACAAATGTAACGGTAAATTCTATATTGCCAGGACCAACAAAATCAAAAGGAGTTGGAGGTTTTATAGAAGATTTAGCTAAAAAAGGAAATATTAGCATAGCTGAAGTTGAGGAAGATTTCTTTAAAAATATGCGGCCAACTTCACTTATTCAACGGTTTTTAGATGTTAGCGAAATTGCGAATGCTGTAACCTATTATGTTAGTCCGTTGGCGTCCGGAACAAACGGAGCCGCGATAAGGGTAGAAGGCGGATTAATCCGTTCAATATTGTAGTATTTAAAATCACAAAATAAAGCACATAAATATGAGTACTGAAAAAGCAATTTTAGCTGGCGGTTGCTTCTGGGGTGTTGAAGAATTAATTCGCCACCAGCCTGGTGTAATATCAACCGTCGTTGGTTATACGGGTGGCGATGTTCCAAATGCAACTTACCGCAATCACGGCACACATGCAGAAGGAATCGAAATTGAGTTCAATCCTGAAGAATTATCGTACCGCAAATTATTGGAATATTTTTTCGCTGATGTAGTTAAAGAGTGGGAGCGAGCCAAGGCTTATACCAAAGAATACCTGGATGCGATGCCTGAAACAGGTTATGCATTAAAGCCAACTCCCGAAATGAGATCATTCGCAGAGCAAATGCTTCATTTAGGTGCAGATAATTACGTGTTTACAGCTGCAGCTCTAGGAGATAAAAGCCCTGCAGGAATGGATCAATTAGAAAAAACAAGTGAAAAAACAAAAGTGGTAGTTACCAAAAATGTTTTAGATAGTTACGACTTTGTTATCGCGGCACTTAAAAAATTAACGCCTGCTCAGTTAAATGAAAAGATAAAGCTATTTGATCGTTTTGAACTTTCAAAAGAGATGGCTTTTGAGAAGGGTTTTGAACATCAAACTCATCACCGTGGTCAAACTACAGTTTACTTACGTTTGGCTGGTACTAAACCTCCGCAAGAGAAATTATTTTAAATACTGAAATTAAGTAAAGCCTTTCGAAAAACGAAAGGCTTTACTTTTTAGGCCTGCACTGGATTTATTTTTTGAACCTTTTTTCTGTAAGACCAATAAAACACAATCGGGTAAACAAAGAGATTAAATAGTGTATTGGTAATCAAGCCACCAATAACTACGATGGCTAAAGGTTTTGATGCTTCAGAACCAATTCCGGTTGATAAAGCTGCTGGCATTAAACCTATTGCCGCCATCAGTGCGGTCATCAGAACTGGCCTGAATCTACTTGCAATTCCATCACGCATGGCATCGGTAAAAGTCCAATAATGCATCTCTGATATTTCCAAAAAGCACAAATAGAATGAAGAAGATTAATAACAAACTCACTGGAACGGCTTGTGATAATCGGGAAATGGCTCGTTGTTGATTTTCGAAATCTCCTGCCCACTCTAATTTGTACTCTTTTGGAAGTTTTATCTGTGCATTTACTTTTTGTTGTGCTTCGGCAATCACGCTGCCCATGTCTCTACCGCGGATTGAAAATTTAATCGCCCCATAACGTTTGTGTTTATCACGGTAAATCATACTCGGACCCGTAATTTTTCTAATGCTTGAAATTTCTCCCAATTGTACATTTGAACCCGATAAAGTAGGGATGCGCAGTTTGCTGATGGAACTTTCATCATTCCTGAAATCTTCAGGGTAACGGATGATCAGATCAAACTTTCTTTCACCTTCATAAATCTGTGTGGCTGCTTTACCACCAATGGCCATTTCAATTACAGCATTTGCATCAGCTGTGCTCACACCATAAAGTGCCATTTTTTTCTGATCGAGGTTGATTTGTAATTCGGGCTGACCAAGATTTCTCAAAATCCCCAGATCTTCAATACCATCAACAGTTTTTAAAATCTTCTCGATTTTTTCTTCTTCCTGTTCTATAAATTCAAAGTTTTCGCCGAACATTTTAACAACGATGGAACCCTTAACACCTGAAACGGCCTCCTCAACGTTATCAGAGATGGGTTGCGAGAAATTAAGGCTGATGCCAGGAAAACTTTTAAGCTTTTCCTGCATGCGTTCAATCAGTTGTTCCTTACTTTGTTTTCGTTTCCATTCCTTGCGTGGGTAAATATCTACATGGAATTCCATATTGTAAAAGCCCGTTGCATCCGTTCCATCATTTGGACGGCCAGTTTGCGACATCACTTGTTTCACTTCTTCAAAACTTAAAAAGATCTTTCGCATGTCGTTCGAAAGTTTTTTGGTTTCATCTAACGAGATACTCAGCGGACCAGTCGCCCTCACATAAATGGAACCTTCATCCAAACTCGGTAAAAATTCCGTACCTAAAAATTTAAAACTGAAAGCACCCATTACCAATACGATAATCGATATGAAAAATACAAGCCTTTTTTTGCTGAAACAGATGTCGTAAAACTTTAAAGTTGCTTTCGTCATCCATTCTAAAAATACATTATGTTTCTCTTTTACATTCTTTTTCAATAGTAAGCTTGCCATTGCTGGCACCAATGTAAAAGTTAAAATCAAGGCTCCTAAAAGTGCAAAACTTAATGTCCAGGCGAGGGGAGAGAACATTTTGCCTTCTACTTTTTCGAAGGTAAAAATGGGAAGCAAACCGGTGATGATAATCAGTTTAGCAAAAAGAATGCCTTTGCCGTTTTCCATTGAAGCCTTTTTAATGAAACCCAGCTTACTCATTTTATTGAAGCGATCCATGCCGAATTTCCTGGCCTTCATATCCAGGGTCACGAAGATTCCTTCCACCATCACGACCGCACCATCTATGATAATTCCGAAATCTATCGCACCCATAGATAACAAATTCGCAGGCATTCCTTTTAGTTTCAAACAAATGAAAGCGAACAGAAGTGCCAATGGAATGATGATTGATACGATTAGCGTAGTGCGCCAATCGGCCATGAAAAGGAATACAATTAGGGTTACGAATAAAATTCCTTCAAGCATATTTCCCATTACCGTATGAACCGAATAATTCACTAAATCTTCGCGGTCGTAAAAAGCTTTAATTTTTACGTCGTCAGGTAAAATATTACTATTGATAAGGTCTATTTTTTCTTTCAAACGGGCAATTACCTCGCTCGGATTGCCACCTTTTCGCATCACAACAATGCCTTCAACCACATCAGGATCATGATCTCGACCAACCTGACCTAATCTCGGTAATGCCGATTCAGCAACTTCAGCAATGGTTTTAACGTATATTGGTGTGCCGTTTATATTATCAACAACTACATTTCTAATTTCATCAATATTATTCAAAACGCCAATTCCACGTACCACATAAGCCTGGCCACTTTGAACAATTACATCACCACCTACATTGATGTTGCTTTTTGAAACCGCTTCGAAAAGTTCCGTAGCCGTTACGCCATACTGTATGGATTTCTGTGGATCGACAGTGATTTGGTAAGTTTTTACTTCGCCACCAAAACTCACCACATCAGCAATACCTGAAACGGAAAGTAATTCTCTTTGAATAACCCAATCCTGCAATGTTTTAAGCTCGCGAACCGATTTTTGATCGCTCGTTAAGGTGTAACGAAAAATTTCGCCTGTTGGTCCGTAAGGTGGCTGCACTTCGGGTTGAATGCCTTCGGGCAAATCGGCTTCATCAAGGTGGTTATTTACCTGAACTCGGGCTTCTGCATAATCAACATCGTCCTCAAAACTTACTTTCACAATTGATAATCCGAAAAGGGAAGAGGAACGAATGCTGGTTCGCTTTTCAGTGGGGTTCATTGCAATTTCCAGCGGGCGACTTACGAATTTCTCCACCTCTTCGGCACTTCTGCCTGGCCACTGCGTAATGATGGTGATATTGGTATTGGTTACATCCGGAAAAGCATCAATAGTTGTGTTTTTGAAACTTAAGTAACCGGCTAAAATGAGAATGAAAGTGGCAAAAAAGATGAAATATTTATTCTTCAGCGCAAAGCCGATGATGCTTTTGATGAAATTATTCATGATTCAAAATCTAATGGAATGAAAGGATTTTACTGCGTTTTTAAGTTCTCAAATAAGAAAACTTGTTTAGATGCGATCACCCGATCTCCAGCTTGAACACCTTTGCTAATGAAAATTCTATTGGCAGTTTTACGTCCAATTTCAATTTCCTGAATACGAACCTTATTATCGCTATTCAATACAAGCACATAGTTTTTGTTTTCATCAAAAATTACAGCTCGAGCATTTACCACAGGCAGATTAACACCCGAACTTGCAGAAACTTTAACTGTACCGAGCATGCCTGGTTTTAGCAGGAAATTAGGATTTGTAATGACAACTCTGGCATTCATCACTTTACTATCCTGATCAATCAGGTTGTAAATTTTATCTATTTTACCTTTGAAAATTTGCTCTGGATAAGACAAAGTAGATAAACTAACTTCATCGCCTGGTTTAACCCTGGAGATATCTGATTCATAGATGTTAATCATTGCCCAAACATTAGAAAGATCAGCAACCGTGAATAGACTTTTATCGTTATCGCTACGCAATTGCATGTTGTCATTCACATTTTTCTCAATCACAAAACCACTCAATGGCGATTTTATAGCATATAACCCAGTACTACTGCCGCCATTTATTTTTAACACAGAGTTTGCTCTTTTTAGCTCTGCCTTTTTTGTTTGATAATCGTTTTTAGCTTCCTCCAGTTCTTTTGCTGATGATAAACCACTTTCATAAAGTTGTTCAGCTTGCTTTAAAGTTCTATCAGCAGTCTTAAATTCAGAATTTGCCGCGATTACTTCTTTATCAAATCCAGCCATTTCAGCACTATTTACTGTTGCCAATGTTTGTCCGGCACTTACTTGGTCTCCTAAACGCACATTCACCCGATTAACAGATCCGCTCACCATCGGGAATAACTCAGATTTGCGGTCTTCATTCGCTGTGATTTTTGCGGAAAAAATAATATCAGCCTTACCATTGGCCTGCTGAACTGTATCGATGATTAATCTGCTCAATAATGAATCTGTAATGGCAAATTTTTCAGTCGGGGTTTGCACTTTGTTTTCGCTACAGGCAAAACAGAAGCTTATTGATGTGAAAATTAATCCCTTTATGATTTTTTTATGGATGGTTTGCATAGTGCTTATTTGAAAATGTTTGTGCCGGTTACATAGTTTAGCTCCTCTCTAGCGCTCATTCTTTCGAACTGGAGGTTATTTATTTGAAGGATGTTTTCTTTATACGATTCGTATAAATCAAGAAATTCGATTAGGCTGATGTTTCGTTCTCTAAAGTTTTTGATCAATCCGTTGATGAGTTTATTAAAATCTCCATTAAAAGAAGGGTCAATTTCTGTCAAAAGTTTTTCATTTCTAATCGCAGTATGATAACTGTTGAACACTTCATTTGATAAGATTAGCTCTTGCTTTTTAATGTTTGATGTAGCGGCGTCGATACCAACTTTTGCCTTTTTAATTTCGCCCTGGTTTCTGTTAAAAAGTGGAATTGGGATTTTTAAACCAATACCCGTATATTTTTCAGGATAATTTCCTTTTAAATCATAAGCTAAAGAGATTTCCACATCAGGGATAGCCATTGCTTTTTGCAATTTCAGATTCAGTTCATTGTATTCCAGATCCGTTTTTGCGAGCTTTAAATCTGCCCGGTTTGTTCTTGCTGAATCAAGTAGATTTGCGTAAGTAATTTGGTTTATTGCTACATTTTTGTTTTCATTTGATGGAATCGTTAGCAGTAAACTAGTGTTAGGTTCCAGCCCACAAAGTAATTTCAAATCTTTATAATGATCCTCTAAATCATTTAAAAGATTTGCTTGTTCGGCTTTTAAACCAATCATTAGCGATTTGATTCTGATGACATCTTTCAGTGCAACATTGCCCGCCTTTAGTTGCAAATCGTAAGCCTTCAGCAGGCTTTCGGTTGATTTGACTTGATCTTCATAAACCTTTACCGATTGTGCTGCGAAATAAGCTTTGTAAAAAGTGTTCCGTAATTCGAATTTCAGGGTACGCATCAAATCAAAATATTCCAGTTCGACCAGTTTTACACCAGTTTGTGCCAGCTTGATATTCTTATTTCTCTTTCCAGCGAGCTTGATGAGTTGAGAAATGGAACCCGCATATTGGCCAAATTCATAAGAAGTTTGTAGAAATTTTTTGGTTTCGTGATTATAGAAAAGATTTTCATACTCCAGTTCTGGGTTATCGAAAAGTTTAGCGGTAATCACTTGCGCTTTCGCCTGATCAATTTGATAGTTGCCTGCTAGTAAGTCGAAATTATTCTTTAAAAAAAGAACCTCAGCTTGTTTTAAATCTAGTTTTAGGGAATCACTTTGAGCAAAGCTTGCATTGATCGAAATAGCAAATACGAAAATTAGAAATGTACTTATTCTCATCATGCGGCAAAACTATTCTTGCCGGGTTAAACGGGAATTAAATCGAAATTAAAAGCGGATTAAAGTTGAGGTATTGAGATGATAAATGTGCTTTTATCGTCATTAGATGAAGATATTTCTATCTTCCCTTTAAATAAACTGATGATTTTTTGAGCCATATACAAACCCATTCCTTCACCTTTTTGTCCAATTTCTGCAGATCGCGTATAAAAAGGTTTAAAAACTTCATCTTTCTGTAATAGTGGAATTCCAGGACCTTGATCGGTTATTTTAACTTTAAAGTTTCCATCCAATTTCTCCAATCTGCAGGTTACTTTTTGATCATTGGAAAATTTAAAAGCATTGGAGAAAATGTTATCGAGTGCAATGCGTAGCAAAGTTTCGTTGGCAAAAACAATCGGATCATTTTCATCTGAATGATTCAAAAACTCAATATTCAGATTTTTGTGTTGTTTCCAGTCTATCTGGATTTTAAGCAATAATTTATTTAGATGGATAGAGGAGAGTTGTGAATTGATCAATTCCATATCCATTTTTGCAAGCGCCAGTAAGCCAGTTATAATGCTGTCCATCTTTTCGGCGTCTTCAATAACAGAATGAATTACTTTTTGATAAGTGTTCACATCGCGATCTTTTGATAAGGCCAGCTCTGCTGCCATCATCATTCTGGTAACAGGTGTTCTAAGCTCATGAGAAGCATTGGCAACGAAAGTTTTCTGCAAAATAAAAGCTTGTTCCAATTCATTCATTAAGTGATTAAAGCTCTTAGCAATGAGGTTAATTTCATCTTTTGTACTGCTTTCCTCTACCCTGAATTCCATGTTTTTATGGCCGATTTGTTGCACTTCCAGCATGAATTTATTTAATGGCTTTAGCATTTTGGCGGCAATCCATCTGCTCAATAATAGTACCGCTAGTGATATGGCCACGAAAACGAAGATCATAATCTTCAATAATTTCGATAATCTGTTTTGCGAACCTTGATCGGTGGCAGAAGCAAGTACAACAAAATCGCCCTGATTATCTTTGTAATAAATGCCTACAACCTGCCTTTCACCATCGCTATATTTAAGGTGCTTTTGTTTTCTAACCCGTTCTATTGTTGTTTTGGTCCAATATTGGGCGGAATCGCCAATAAAAGTTGCCTGATTTTTATAGTCGTAAATTCTGGTTACTTCTCCATTAAGTTTTTGCAAATATTTGTGGCGAACATCATTTAAAGCATCTCTGCTAATTTCATCCGCTTCGAGATAAAGCTTCGCAGTAACCATTGTTCTGTCGGTTAGTCGCTCAAAAAAATCGGCCTTTAAAAACTTCATGAAGGTAAAATAGACCATGCATAGTACAATAAGCAGCATAGAGGTGCTAATCAGTGTAAAGTAAAGTGCAATGCGGTCTTTTATTTTCATTATTTAAGGATGTAACCCATATTTATTTTAGTATGTATTAGTTTTCTATCAAATCCTTTTTCAATCTTTTTTCGAAGGCTGAAACACGAGCGAAAAGTTCTTTCAAATGAAAAGGTTTAACCAGGTAATCATCAGCGCCAGCATCTAAGCCGGTCACTTTATCATCAATGGTTCCCATAGCTGTTAGCATTAAAATAGGCGTTTGATTGTCCGTTTCACGGAGCCTTTTGCAAACCTGAACGCCACTTAAACCAGGCATCATAATGTCAATAATGAGAAGATTAAAAGCGTTCTCTGAAAAAACCTTAAGTGCATCAATCCCATTAGAAACAGTTTGAATTTGATAGCCGTTTTCTTCCAGGGCAGATTTCAATAAATCGGCAATTTTTTGATCATCTTCAGCTATTCCTATTTTAAGCATTTTACAAAAATAGGCATCTCATCTTAAATTGAGATTAAAATCATCCTCATGTAGAACTACAACTTGAGATTCGGAATTAAATTTAAAAATGCCTGAAAATTGGCTGTATATTTCTTTTTATCAAGTTTAAAGTAAAAAGCACCTTTCTTAGAGCCTGATTTATCTTTTTCGGTTAGCTTAATTAGTAAACCTGTTGAACTTATTTTTCTGCTAAAATTCCTGGTGTCAATTTTGGTGTCGTTAACTTCTTCAAATAGGATTTGAAGCTGCGGAATCGTGAATTTTTTGGGCAACATTTCAAACAAAATCGGGTGTAATGCGGCTTTGTATCTCAGTTTTTTTCGGGCATCAATGACCATTTGCTCGTGATCAAAAATCAATTTTGGTCTATCATTTATTAAAAACCATTCTGCATGGTAATCATCGTTAATTTGTGTTTGATATTTGTTGATATCAATCAAAGCAAAATAGCCAACTGATAAAGTTCTTTCGATGGGATCACGATTGGGTTCGCCATAAATTTGATGCTGCTCCAAATAAATTCCTTCTAAACCTGTGTTCTTTTTTAAAACACGGTTTGCGGCATCATCCGGACTTTCCTGTGCACCAACAAAACCACCAATTAAACTCCATTTATTTATTTCTGGCTCCAAACCTCTTTTTACCAAAAGTATTTTCAAGTGTTCGCCGTCAAATCCGAATACAATACAATCGACAGCAACAAGGTAATGTGGTTGACCAGAATATTCTATCATTATTAAGTGATTAAGCTCTTTAGAATGTTTGTTTTTTTTACGAAAATATAAAAATATAAATAAATTATTAATTGTCATTTTGACATTTAAAATTTATTCATATTTTTGCTAAAATGGCTTTCAAATAAATATTAAATAAATCATGAGCGACACATTCGAATTCGATTCAAATCCACATACACGATTGAATATTTTAACGGGAGAGTGGGTTTTGGTTTCCCCGCATCGTACCAAAAGACCTTGGCAGGGCAAAATTGAGGATCTTAGTCCTGATAATAGACCCGAATACGATCCGAAATGTTACCTGTGTCCTGGAAACGATAGGGCGGACGGAGATGCAAATCCAAATTACACAGAGAGTTTTGTGTTTAAAAACGATTTCTCTGCACTACTGGAAGAAACTCCTCTTGAGCATTTCAATGAAGATGATTTGCTGGTCGCAAATAATCAGAAAGGGTTGTGCAAAGTAATCAGCTTTAGCCCAAAACATAATGTAACACTGCCAGAAATGGAGGTTAATGAGATTGAGGCAGTAGTTTCTTTGTGGCAAAAAGAATTTAATGCCCTTGCCGAAAATGATTGGATAAAGTACATTCAGATTTTTGAAAACAAAGGAGAAATCATGGGCTGTAGCAATCCTCATCCACATGGTCAAATTTGGTCACAAAGTGATATTCCTGCAGAAATTATCAAAGAAACAGAACGTCAGAAAAGTTATTATGCTATTCATCGCAAAAGTTTATTGGCTGCTTACCTTGAATTAGAACTTAAAAAACAAGAAAGGTTAGTCTATGAAAATGAACACTTTGCTGTTTTAGTTCCATTTTGGGCAGTTTGGCCTTATGAAACTATCATTATTTCAAAAAGACACATGATCAGCATCAAATATTTTACTGAAGCCGAGCATAAATCACTTGCAGATGCCATTAAGATTTTGACGGTAAAATATGATAATTTGTTTGAAACCTCATTCCCGTATTCAGCGGGTATGCATCAGGCCCCGGTTAATAGTGGTAATTACCCTGAATGGCATTGGCACATGCACTTTTATCCACCTTTATTAAGATCGGCAACGGTTAAAAAATTTATGGTAGGTTACGAAATGTTAGCTAGCCCACAGCGAGATATCACAGCAGAATTCGCTGCAAAAAGATTAAGAGAAATGCCGACAGTTCATTACAAGCTTAAATAATCATGGATTTACAACTTTTAAAATCATCATTCAGAAATATTTTTAATACGGAACCTGTTTTGGTTAAATCGCCTGGAAGGATTAATATTATCGGCGAACATACAGACTATAATGATGGTTTCGTAATGCCTGCAGCGATTAATAAAGCTATTTATGTTGCAGTTTCTAAACGTGATGATCATGAAATTCATCTTTATTCTGAAAGTTATCAGCAAAAACATGTTTCTTCTCTCGATAATATTGAAAAATCGGAGAAAGGTTGGGCAAATTACATTTTAGGTGTTGCCGATCAGATTAAAAAAAGAGGTTACAATTTTACCGGATTCAACCTTTATTTGGATGGAAATGTACCTTTAGGTGCAGGATTGTCATCCTCTGCCGCTTTGGAGTGCGCAACCGCTTTTGCGCTAAATCACTTGAATGGCCTGGGAATTTCGCAAATGGATTTGGCCTTGATTTCGCAAAAAGCAGAGCATGAGTTTGCGGGCGTAAATTGTGGTATCATGGATCAGTTTGCTTCAGTTTTTGGTAAAAAGAATCATGCTGTTATGCTCGATTGCCGATCAATGAAATACGTTTATATCCCGTTGAATTTAGAGGGTTACAAACTGGTTTTATTAAATACCAATGTGAAACATTCTCTTGCAGATTCAGCATATAATAAAAGGCGATTACAATGTGAACAAGGTGTGGCTTGGGTAAAAGCGCATTTTCCAAAAATAAATAGTTTGCGTGATGTGAGTGTAGGCATGTTGGATGAATTTGTTAAACCAAAGGATTTAGACATTTACCAAAAATGTAGATTCGTGGTGGAAGAGATTGAAAGAGTAGTAAAAGCTGCAGATCAATTGGCTAATGGTGATTTAGTTGCTTTGGGAGAATTGATGTTTGCCACACACGAAGGATTAAGTACGAATTATGAAGTAAGTTGTAAAGAACTGGATTTTCTGGTGAATTTTGTGAAGGATTTTGATGGCGTATTAGGAGCGAGAATGATGGGCGGCGGTTTTGGAGGTTGCACCATTAATATCGTTAGAGACGAAAGAATTGATGTTTTAATTGAGCAGGTCAAAATTTCATATAAGAAAGAATTTAATCTTGATTTGGATGCTTATGTAGTGGAGACGGGAAATGGATCGGAGTTGGCCGTATAAACTAAAATATTAACTTTTGGAGGGATGAAATCAAGATTTTATCCCTTACTACTTTAAAATTTTTTGTTAATTGAAACCAATTAATTGTTGGTTCAATAACAAGACCTAACGCTGCATTCTTGGGCGTTTGCTCTTTTGTGGCTGTGATGCTGAGGAAGATGGTTTTGGCTTGAAGACTTTTTTGGGAGCCTCTTCTTCACTTTGTTTAACCGTGATCACATTGCCTTTGAAAGTTTCCCCATTCAACATCGATATAATGTTGCTCGCATCTGCCTGATTTATCACTTCTATAAATGCGTAACCTTTGCATTTTCCAGTCGCTCGGTCTCTAACCACCTTGATGGTTTCAATTTTGCCATGAAGACTGACAAAAATTGCCAAATCCATTTCCTGAATATTATCTGCAAGGCCACCAATAAAAAGCTTAATCATAAGGAGATTGTTAACTTTAGGACAATAGCATTTTAAATTTTTGATAAAAAACGCATTTTATTTTAATAAAGGTGCAAAATAAGGATAATCAACGCATATTCAAATCATTTTTTTTATTTATTGCTTAAATATTATTCATTTGCAATTTTACCATAGAATTTGAATCCGATTTTTACAAATTATTTCCTAAGCTAGTTGTAACATATTTAATAAAACGTTTTATGTTACCCACTTATGTTTTACTTTTATGAATTCACCGAATAAAATCTAGCCATTATGATATCTAAGTGCTTTCCAATATTATTCCTCATTTTAAGTACAGTATTCTCTTTATTTGCTGAAACGGATTGGTTAGGTGGATCAGGGAACAGCTGGGAAAAAGTACCATATTATGTGAAGGGATTAGTTGCGCTGGCCTACACGCTCGATGACGAGAAATTAAAACTAAAAGCTAAAAAATACATCGATTGGACACTTGATAATCAACAGGAAAATGGTCTGTTTGGTCCGCCAAAAATGAAAGATTGGTGGCCGCGAATGCCAATGATGTATGCGATACAAAGCTATTATGAAGCTACTAATGATAAAAGGGTAATTCCATTTTTGACAAAATATTTTAAATATGAACTTGCGAATTTAGATGCCGACCCGCTCAAAGATTGGGGAAAATCAAGGGCGGCTGATAATATGGAAATTGCCATTTGGCTTTACAATAAAACAGGAGATCAGGATTTAATTAAGCTTGTTGAAAAATTAAAACAACAGGCATATCCATGGCTCGATATTTATTCCAACAATCAGTTTTACTTTTTTGGAGATGATTTTCAGCCAAAGCACATGGTAAATGTGGCACAGGCATTAAAGTTTCCGGTAATTTACGCACAGGCTAACAATTCAAAAGCTTCTATTGAAGCGTTTTCAAAGGGATTAAATCACATTATGCATGATCACGGGCAGCCGCAAGGTTTAGGTTCTGGTACCGAATTTTTGTCGGGAAGAAGTTCTACAGGTGGCGTTGAAACTTGTACTGTGGTGGAATGGATGCAAAGTTTAGAAACTGCAGCAAGAGTTATTCATGAGGCAAAAATTGGCGATGAACTTGAAAAGGTTGCGTTTAATGCTTTGCCAGCCCAATTTAGCAGAGATTTCAAAAATCATTCATACTATACTTTGCCAAACCAGGTCATCAGCGCAAATGGAGAGCAGGGTTTCAATCAAGATTATAGTACAGGATTAATTTCGAGTCCTTATTCAGGTTTCGGCTGCTGCCGATACAATATGCACATGGGCTGGCCTTATTTTGTTAAAAATAGTGTGGTTGCTACGCCAGATAATGGCTTAGCATTTATCACGTATGGGCCAATGGAAGTAAAAACATCTCTCGCAAATGGCAAAAATGTTAAAATAACAGAGACAACGAATTATCCATTTGAAGAACAGATTAATTTAAAAATTTCGGTAGCAAATCCAATCTCATTTCCATTAACATTAAGGATTCCAAATTGGTGCAAACAACCAGTCGTTAAGATAAATGGTAAAGTTTTTAAAGAAGTAAATGCAGGAAAAATGCTTAAAATTAATAGAAGATGGGTGAATAATGATCAGATTGAAATGGTTTTTCCAATGGAAATTACGAAGAAAAGCCAGGTAAATAATTCGGTTAGTATTGAAAGAGGTCCGCTTGTTTATGCCTTGGAAATCAAAGCTGAAAATAAGGTAGTTAAAACGCATGCTGTTGCGGATTTTACTGATTACGAAGTGCAACCAAAATCAGATTGGAATTATGGTTTAGTGCTTGATGATAAAAGTTTGAATAATTCAATTCAAGTTGAAAAAACGAATTTAACTGGAAATCCTTTTATTGCTGAGTTTTCTCCAGTAAAACTTAAAGTAAAGGCTAAAAAAATTCCAGCTTGGGGATTAGCCTACAATAGAATTGCTGCTTTCGATGTTCCTTTTAGTCCGGTAGCATCAACAGAAAAAGAAGAAGAGATAACGCTCGTTCCCTTTGGTTCAGAAAATATTCGACTTAGCAATTTTCCTACCATTGGCAAACCACAAAAAGAATCCAAAAATATTGTAGAGAATTTTGATAGTGGAATTAACTCGAACTGGGTATTTTATGGTGGTGGTTGGTTTTGGAAAGACGGAAGCATTTATGCTTCATCCAACGCTGGCTCAGGTGGCTATGGGATTAATGGCGCAAAATATGTAGCCAACAATACCAATTTTAAAGATTTTACTTATCAAGCAGACATAAAAATAAATACAGCAGGAGATGCAGGCTTGATTTTTCGGGTAACGAATCCAGCCATTGGCGCCGATGCATACAAAGGTTATTATGTGGGGTCGAGTGCATCGGGAAAAAATATTCAAATTGGCAAAGCAAACGGTTATGAATGGAAAGTTTTAAAAAGTTCGGATTTTCCATTTGAATTGAACAAAACCTATCAATTAAAGGTTGCGGCTAAAGGCGATAAAATTGATGTTTTTATTGCCAATTTAAATACTCCGATTTTAAGCATTACTGATGATGAATATCAAAGCGGGAGCATAGGTTTTAGAACTTACAAAGCACAGGCAAGTTTCGATTCTTTGAGGATTAACATACTTTAACAACCTGCAAACGAGGTTTCAAACATTACGGCAAGGAATTTGTTATTGCTATAATCTAAAAAAACAAGATTATGAAATTATACAAATCATTCCCGATAGTATTGTTGGCAATTGTTCTGATTTCTGGTTGTGTAAGCAACAAGAAATACGCAGAATTGCAGGATACCTATTCAAAACTAAGAGAGAGAAATCAAGAATTAAGCAATAAATATCAAGACAGCCAGCGTGAACTAACTGGAGCAACCAGTCGCGTTAAAAGTTTGGAAGAACAAATTGCCTCAGAGAAAGCAAATGTTACTGCCTTGCAAGATGCATTGAACAAATGCTTAAGTTCGAGCAGCCAAGGAAATGTTAATATAGTTCGAGCAGCCAAGGAAATGTTAATATTTCTAAATTGGTTGATGAAATTAACAGTTCAAACAAGTACATTAAACAATTGGTGAATGCCAAAAATAAAAGTGACTCACTTAATATGGTTTTAACTAATAATTTAACACGTTCATTAAGTAGAGAAGAATTGAGTGATGTTGATGTTCAGGTTTTAAAAGGAGTGGTTTACATCTCTTTAGCTGATAATATGTTGTACAAATCAGGAGGTTTTGAGGTAAGTGATAAAGCAGGTCAAACTTTAAGTAAAATTGCTAAAATCATTCAGGATTACAGTACTTACGATGTGTTGATTGAGGGTAATACCGATAACGTGCCAATTTCGCAACCTAACATTCGAAACAATTGGGATTTAAGTGCCTTGCGTGCTTCATCTGTTGTGCAGGTATTACAAAATAAATATTCTGTCGACCCTAAACGTTTAACCGCTGGTGGTAGAGGAGAATATAATCCAGTTGCTGACAATACCACTCCAGCTGGAAAAGCAAAAAACAGAAGAACCCAAATCATAATTACACCTAAATTAGATCAATTTATGGATTTGATTGGTAAAGCACCAGAAGCTTCGCAGAAGTAAACATCAATAATATCTTTTTGAAA
>SEDB01000470.1 GCA_004210715.1 Pedobacter sp. | reverse complement strand
CTTGCCAGGATAACCGGCTTCACCATCATTGGATACGTAACTCAGTTCCAGCTTCTGACCGTCAACCTGCTTCGCGTCCCAAACTTTTGAAAAGAAACCATCTGTTCCACCATGTAAAGTATTCACACCATCATTCAACTGTAACTGATAGGCCTTACCATCAAGGGTAAACTTCCCCTTACCTATCCTATTGCCATAACGACCAATTAAAGCACCAAAAAATGGTTCACCTTTTTTAGAATAAGAGGCAATACTATCATAACCTAAAACCACATCAACTAATTTATGATCCTTATCCGGAACGAGAAGGGAAACCACTCTTCCTCCATAATTGGTAATTGAAACCGATGCACCTGATTTATTTTTCAAGGTAAATAGCTTTACACTTTTTCCATCAATGGTAGTGGTATATTTTAATGAGTCGTTTTCAACTGTGGTTTCAGTGCCCTGATCACTTTTCGAATTACAAGCAAACAATGTTGCCGATAAGCAGATTGCGGCAATTGGAAAGCCTTTTAAAAATATTCGTTTCATATAGATTTATTTCTGGTTGAATGCTAAAGTATGAAAAATAAATTACCGTTATCCTAACGATTATCATTTTATTTCGGTTAATATTGAGCGGATTTACCTACATCAGAAAAAATCACATAATTTAGCAACCTATGGAAGATTTGAATTTCAAACCCAAAGCCATTATTTTTGATTTGAACGGAACCATGATCGATGATATGAAATATCATACCCTGGCCTGGCATTCGATTATGAATGAAGACTTAGGTGCCAACTTAACCTACGACACCGTTAAAAAAGAAATGTACGGTAAAAATCATGAGGTGCTGGAACGCGTATTTGGCAAACATAAATTCAGTGTAGAAGAGGTAGAAAAACTATCTTTTGATAAGGAGAAACGTTATCAGGAAGGCTATTTCCCACATCTGGCTTTAATTGATGGACTGGATAAATTTCTTGGAAAGGCAAAAGAAAACAACATCGCCATGGCAATTGGTTCTGCAGCAATTCCTTTTAATATAGATTTTGTGGTAGATGGATTAAATATCAGGGATTATTTAGCGGCTATTGTAAGTGCCGATGATGTACTGACCAGTAAGCCAGATCCTGAAACCTTCCTAAAAGCTGCCGAAGCGCTCGGTATTAAACCTGAAGACTGCCTGATTTTCGAAGATGCGCCAAAGGGCGTGGAGTCTGCGTTAAACGCAGGCATGAAATGTATTGTTTTAACCACTACACACAAGGTTGAAGAATTTGATGAATACAACAATGTTTTGGCTTTCATCGCTGATTATAAAGATGAAAAATTAAACTCTCTTTTTTAAAATGGCAAAATATTTAAATCAAAAACCCGTACTGGTAGCTGTTGATTGCATTATTTTTGGTTACGATGGCGATCAGCTCAAACTTTTAGTAATCAAAAGGGCCATTGAACCTGTAAAAGACCAATGGAGTTTAATGGGTGGTTTTATTGGTGAAAACGAAGATCTGGATGGTGCGGCGAAAAGAATTCTTTTGGAACTCACCGGCCTGCATGATGTTTACCTGGAACAGCTCCATTCTTACGGCAGTCCAAACCGCGACCCGATTGAACGGACCATTTCTGTTGTATATTTTGCCTTAATCGATATCAATAAATACAGCCAACAAATCAACGATCAATACCATGCAGAATGGTTTAAGCTTAAAGAGGTACCCGAGCTGATTTTTGACCATAATGAAATGGTTAAAGCGGCGATGGACAAAATCCGCTATCAGGCGGCCCTCCATCCTATCCTGTTCGAGCTGTTGCCGAAAAAGTTTACCATTCCGCAGTTACAAGCTTTGTACGAACAGGTGTACGATTCTCCTATTGATAACAGAAACTTCAT
>SEDB01000092.1 GCA_004210715.1 Pedobacter sp. | reverse complement strand
TATCGTATTATTAATTATCTTTGCAGAATGTTTAAAGTTAAACACTTAATTATTTTAGTATTTGTTGCCGCATTGGGTATTGCGGGTTGTAAAAGTCGTTTCGAAAAATTGAGAGCGAGTAATGACGTTGCAAAAAAATACCAGGAAGCGCTTCGTTTGTACAACAAAAGGGATTATAGTAAGGCTTTAGTGCTTTTTGAAGATCTTTCTCAAAAGTATCGTGGTCGTGCAGAAGCTGAAGATTTGAATTATTATTATGCCTACACTCTTTATAGATTAAGCGATTATACTACTGCGAGATATCAGTTCAAGAGTTTCGCAGATACCTACCCTGCAAGTAAAAATGCTGAAGAGGCACGTTACATGGGGGCATATTGCTATTATTTGGAATCGCCTTCTTCTTCATTAGATCAGGAAAATACTTATAAAGCGATTGATGCTTTGCAATTGTTTATCAACTTATACCCAACTAGCGATCGTGCTGCAGCTGCCGGGAAATATATCGCTACTTTAAGGGGTAAATTGGAAGATAAGGCTTTTGAAAATGCTAAAATGTATTTAACAACCGGCCCAAGTAATGTTGATAATTACAGAGCTGCTGTAATTGCTTTAAAAAATGCCCAAAGAGATTACCCGGATATTAAATATGCTGAGGAAATGGACTTTTTAATGATTAAGGCACAATATTTATACGCTAAAAACAGCTACTTAACTCGTCAGGAAGATCGTTATAATGAAGCTGTTGAATTGTACACTGAATTTACAGAGAATCATCCTGAAAGTAAATTTACTAAAGATGCAAAGCAAATTAAAGCTGATGCAGAAGTAGGAATTGCGACTACTAAAGAAGAGCTTGCGTTATTTGCAGCCGATCAAGAAAAATATAAGCAAATGTTAATTAGAACTGGTAGATTAAAAGATACCGTTTCTGTTAAACCAACAAATGCTGATAACACGAATATTAAAAATTAATTAATACATGAATACTAACAAACCTGCTGTACCAAACACTACAGTTACCAGAAACGTTCACGATTTAGATAGAACTACAGATAACTTATATGAATCTTTAGTTGTGATTGCTAAGAGAGCAAATCAGATTTCTAATAATGTGAAAGAAGAGTTACACGGTAAATTAGCAGAATTTGCTTCGAGCAACGACAACTTGGAAGAGATTTTCGAAAACCGTGAGCAGATTGAAATCAGCAAGCATTACGAACGTATGCCTAAGCCTGTTTTAGTTGCTATGGATGAATTTCTGAATGATAAAGTTTATCATAGAAATCCTGCTAAAGAACAAAAATAACATTGGCATAGCGCATGGAGTTTGGAGCTATGGCGTTTTCGCATACGCTCTGTGCACTGTGATTTAAACTCTTTGCTTAAATGCTGAAAAATAAAAACATTATCCTTGGCGTTTGCGGTAGCATTGCTGCTTATAAGTCGGCTTTTTTAGTTCGGCTTTTAGTTAAAGCTGGTGCAAACGTTAAGGTTATTCTTACCCCTGATGGCGCAAATTTCATTACGCCACTTACCCTCGCCACGCTTTCTAAAAATCCCGTTTACACACAGTATTTCGAAGAAGAAACTGGTGTTTGGAGTAACCATGTTGAATTAGGTTTGTGGGCTGATTTAATTATCATTGCCCCAATTAGTGCAAATACGCTTGCTAAACTCGCCACGGGCATCTGCGATAATTTGCTTACCGCCGTTTACCTTTCGGCTAAATGCCCGGTTTATGTTGCCCCGGCAATGGACCTGGATATGTGGAAGCATGAAAGTACGCAAAATAACATTTCAAAAATACTAAGCTTCGGTAACATCGTTATCTCTCCAGTGAGCGGCGAATTAGCCAGTGGATTATTTGGTGAAGGAAGAATGGCTGAACCTGAAGAAATCATCTCCTTTCTTGATGATTCGATTAAAAAATCGATGCCTTTGTATGGTAAAAGCGTAATGGTAACTGCTGGCCCTACTTATGAGGCCATTGACCCGGTAAGATTTATTGGTAATCATTCGTCTGGTAAAATGGGCTTCGCCCTGGCTGATGAATTAGCGCAACTTGGTGCTGATGTAACTTTAATTGCTGGTCCTTCGGCTTTGAAAGCTAATCAAAGTTTAAAAAGGATTGATGTGGTAAGTGCAGCAGAAATGTTCAATGCCTGCTCATCTATTTTTCCAGAAACAGATATTACCGTAATGTGCGCCGCAGTTGCAGATTATCGCCCTAAAACGGTTGCCACCCAAAAAATTAAAAAGCAAGACAGCGAATTTGTTCTAGAACTGGAGAAAACAGTCGACATATTGGCATCATTAGGAAAAGCCAAAAAGGATAACCAGATTTTGGTTGGCTTTGCTTTGGAAACCAATGACGAAGAAAATTACGCCAAAGGTAAGTTGGAGAAGAAAAATCTTGATTTGATTGTGTTGAATTCTTTGAATGATAAAGGTGCAGGATTTAAATCAGATACCAATAAAATTACTATTTTTAACAAAGCACTGGAGCGAACTGTATTCGAAACAAAATCGAAAACAGAGGTAGCGAAAGATATCTGTGCTGCTATTTTAAAAATCATAAAATGATAAAAAGGATTGTTTGGATATTGCTATTAGTTGGTTTTGGGAAATTACAAGCTCAGGAATTAAATGCAAGGGTTACTGTTTTAGCTCCTCAGGTATCGAATATCAGCAAACCAACATTAGAAGCCCTACAGCGAACAATCCGAGATTTTTTAAATAACAATAAATTTAGTGTTGAAAGTTATAAACCACAGGAACGCATAGAATGTAGTTTTGTAATCACGATTAACTCTTGGGACGGTGGTTCAGGATATACCGCTGAGGCACAGATTCAGAGCAGCAGGCCAGTTTTTAACAGTTCATACAATAGTACGCTGTTGAATATGAGTGATAAGAATTTCGACTTCAGCTACAATGATGGTTCGACAATCGATTTTTCTGATCAAAACTATATCTCCAACATCAGTGCGCTTCTATCCTACTATGCCTATACCGTTATTGGAATGGATAAAGATAGCTTTGCCAAAATGGGTGGAACAACTTACTTTAAAAAAGCACAGAATATTATCAACTTAGCGCAAGCCTCTGGTAATACTGGCTGGAAGGCTATTGATGGTTTACGCAACCGCTTTTGGTTTAATGAAAATGTGTTAAACCCAGTATTTAGCGAGTTAAGAGCCTTTATTTACGCCTACCATCTAAATGGTTTAGATCAACTTACCGATAATGATAAAGGCTTACCCCAAATTGTTTCCGCACTTCCTGCCCTGCAGCAAATGGATAAACAAAAATTAGGTTCCATTTTCCCGAATGTTTATTTTGCTTCGAAGGCAGAAGAAGTAACGAATGTGCTTTCTAAATTAAATACTCAAGAGCGGATGAAAGCTTATAATATGCTTGCTGAAATCGATCCGGCTAATATTGGCAAATACGAAGGCTTGAAAAAAAATTAGTTTTATGGTTTGATAATTATTGCCATAAAGTTAATTTATAACCTAAATCCATTTGAAAATCAATTTCCATCTTTCAAATTAAAGTCAGTCCTGCTTTCCGTTTACACGCCTGCAAGCCTTCTGCACAAGGCTGGTAACCACTTCAATCAGGTTTAATTACTTAAACCAGTGCTGAAAACTCAAAATACCACCTTTATCGTTTCTTAATTTATGCAACGTTTAATACGTTTTTGCGTCTATTATTTAAAAAGTTATTAAAATATTTTGATTATACGAATATCTTCGTACATTTGATTACGAAATAATTCGTACAACTTGTTACAATATGACTAACAGCAACATCAAACCAACCGAAGGTGAAATGGAAATACTACAAGTACTTTGGCAAAAGGGCATTGCAACAGTAAGAGAGGTACATGAAGCTTTAAATAAAAAGGATTCTGGCTATACCACCACTTTAAAGTTAATGCAAATTATGCATGAGAAAAGAATGGTAGAACGCGATACCAATCAGAAAACTCACATTTATAAAGCGATTGTAAATCAGGATAAAACAGAGAAACAATTGGTTACCAAAATGATTGATGATGTTTTTAATGGCTCGGCAGCTAGATTGGTTATGCAGGCATTGGGTAATCACAGCGCTAGTGCAGATGAGATTGATGAAATTAAAAAATATTTGGATAGCCTGAAATAAGGGCATTAGTTGAGGGTTGGAAGGTGTAGGGTTTAGATCCCTAAGTAAAATAAAATTCGAGAAATCGATTAAAAATTAAACCACCGTTATGGAAACTTTAATACAACAATTTATCAAAGCTTTTGGCTGGAGTATTTTAAACTCACTTTGGCAAAGCGCTATCATTTATGGTGTGCTATTCCTTCTCATGCTGAGTTTTCCAAAGCTATCAGCAAAAATTAAGCACAACTTAGCCTTCGGGTCAATTATACTAATGTTTGCTGGCTTTGTTTACAACTTCATTAGCCAAATGATGATTCAAGTGCCAGCGCACTCAGCAGGCATAACTAATCAAAATATTCAGCTTCATCAATATTTTAATAACCTCCCTCCTAGTTTTGCGAATAAAGCAGAGCAATATTTCCCAGCTGTAGCGGTATTCTATATCATAGGCATCATTCTTCAACTGTTCGTAATTGCTAAAGGATATAAGCAACTTGCTAAATTTAAGCACGAGAACATTAGCGCAGTGCCAGAAGGTTGGAAAGTATTGTTCAATAATGTAACTGCCAAGCTCAAAATTAATAAATCTATCCATTTTCATCTCTCTTCGATTGTAAATGTGCCTTTGGTTATTGGTTATCTAAAACCTGTTGTTCTGTTTCCACTGGCATTGGTCAATCAATTAGATCATGATCAGGTGGAAGCTATTTTGATTCATGAACTTTCGCATATTAGAAGAAATGACTTCTTATTAAATCTTATCAAAACAGCCATCGAGACTTTACTTTTTTACAATCCATTTGTATGGATGGCAGGAAGATTTATCCACATAGAGCGTGAGCATGCTTGTGATGATCTTGTTTTAAAAATTACAGGAAAGCCCTTGAATTATGCCCATGCCCTACTAAAGCTAGAATTATTGAAAGATAAAAACAGTCCGGCATATGCATTGGCCGCTACAGGAAAAACACAGAATTTATATCAACGTATAAAAAGAATAACCAATATGAAAACGAACTATTTAAATGCTAAGCAGCAAATGGCGGCCTTAACTTTAGGTGTTGCTTGTTTATTTTCTATCGCCTGGATTAATCCGGCAGAAAAGAAAAGAGAAAATAAAACCATAACCAAACAGCAACTAATTGCGATTAACCACGAAGCAGGAGATTTAAAAACGCTTGTTTGCTTAGATACCACCAAAAAACGCAAAATTAAAATTGTAACTATTGATGCGAATGGTAAGAAAACTGAATATAACTCAGTTAAGGAAATGCCCGATAGCTTAAGAAGAGATTTCTATCAGGATGAGCTTTTTTCTGGCAGAAATGTATTTAGATTAACAAGCGATTCTAACTTTAAATTTAAGGATTCGTTATTTCAAGCAAAGATTTACAAACAATTTAATTCTCCTGCAGCGCAGTTAAAATGGAAAAAATTTGGAGAGGACTTGGCGAAACAATATAACTCGCCAGAAGCACAAGCCAAATGGGAAAAATTTGGGGCGGATGTAGCGAAAGAATATACTTCTCCTGAAGCCCAGGCAAAATGGAAGAAATTCGGGGAAGATATTGCGAAAGAATATTCATCGCCCGAAGCCCAGGCAAAATGGAAGAAATTTGGAGAAGATATTGCAAAAGAATATTCATCACCTGAGGCACAAGCTAAATGGAGAAAATTAGGAGAAGATATGGTGGAGAAATTTAATACGCCAGAATTCAGAGCAGAAATAAATGCTTTGAACGAAAGAGCATTAAAATATAATGGTAAAAAATTATCTTCATTATCCAGAATGGAAAACGATTCTTTAGCTCGGCTTTATCGTTATGAATTATCGACGCCAAGTGGATCAACCATATTTTATCGTGATAATCAACCATCTAAAAGAGTTCGGGAAACTGAAGACTACAAAAAAATTAAGCAAAAATTCGACAAAGAAGTGAAAGAGCTTAAGGAACGGATGGAGAAAAAAGAAAGAAAAGAAAAATCAGAAGATTAATAAAAAATCAAACAAGTGATAAAACAGCGAAGATTTATCTTCGCTGTTTTTGTTTTAGCACATTGTTAAAATAACTTTTTAGTATTTTCGTAGTCTGATATGCTACAAAAACTTTCTATTCGTAATTACGCATTAATCGATAGTCTTGACATCGAATTTGATAAAGGCTTAAATATTATCACTGGAGAAACTGGTGCTGGTAAATCTATCATTTTAGGGGCATTGTCTCTTATTTTAGGACAAAGGGCAGAGAGTAAATACTTTTTTAACCAGGATAAAAAATGCGTTATTGAAGGTCATTTTGCTTTGGCAGACGACAAATTAAAAGAGATTTTTGAAGAAAATGACCTTGATTTTTTCAACGAAAGTATTCTTCGCCGCGAGATTTCTATTGATGGAAAATCAAGATCATTTATTAATGACACGCCTGTTAACCTTTCCATTTTGAAACAAATTGGCGAGAAACTAATTGATATCCACTCACAGCATGCCACGCAGGAAATTAATGATGCTGACTTCCAATTACTCATCGTTGATTCGCTTGCCAATCATAAATCATTATTGTTTGATTACAGAACTGATTTTAAAAAACTAAGGCAAGACAGTAATCGTTTAAAAAAACTTATTGAAGATGCAGCTGAAGCAAGAAATAAGCAAGATTACGAACAGTTCCTATTTGATGAGTTAGCGCAAGCGAACTTGAAAAGCGGTGAACAGGAGGCTTTGGAACAAGAGCTGGAAAAATTAACTCATGCCGAAACAATTAAGAGAGGATTACTGACTTCAAGTGGTTTACTTACGGAAAGTGAGCCCTCAGCACTGCAAATTTTGAAGGAAGCCCAAACACAATTGCAAGGCATTGAAAAATTTGATCCGGCCATAAATGCACTTTATGAGCGATTAAAATCTTCAATTATTGAGATTAAAGACATAGCTGATGAAGTTTCTGGCTTGGAAGAAAATACTTTGCATAGTGCCGATCGTTTGGAAATTATCAATCAGCGGTTAGACTTATTTTATTCTTTGCAACAGAAACATCGCGTAGCCAATAATGAAGAGCTATTGGATATTCAAAATCAATTGGAGCAAAATCTAAATCAGTTATTATCTTCTGACGAAAATATTGAAAAACTTCAAAAAGAAATTGAACAACTTAAAATCAGCTTAACCAAACAAGCGAATTCTTTAAGTACTAATCGCAAAAAAGCGATTAAGATTGTGGAAGAACAAACTAGCCAAACGCTTAAAAAAGTGGGCATGCCAAGCGCAAAATTAGTATTTAATCAAAAACAATTATCAGATCTAAGTAAGGATGGCCTAGATGAAATTACTTTATTATTTACCGCAAACGCCGGCCAAAGTCCTGCACCAGTAAGTAAGGTAGCTTCAGGAGGAGAATTATCGAGATTGATGCTTGCTATTAAGGCGTTACTCGCAAAACATACCTCATTGCCGACTATCATTTTTGATGAGATTGATACTGGAATTTCTGGAGAAACGGCATTAAAAGTTGGCGAAGTGATTTCAGATCTTGGAGAAAACATGCAGGTAATTTCAATTACACATTTACCACAAATTGCTGCGAAAGGTAACTCACATTACTTCGTACATAAAAATGAATCTGCTGGGAAAACGAATACAGGAATAAGAAAACTTAAATCAGAAGAACGTATTGGCGTAATCGCAGAAATGCTAAGTGGTAAAAATCCTGGTGCATCGGCAATAGAAAATGCAAAAGATTTGTTGGGGTAATTATGGAATATGCGTTTTAAGGCATCTTCCTGATATGAAGCGAATCCTATCAATAATTATTGGCGTATTAAGTTCTATTGGTGTAACTGCTCAAGCGCCAAAGCTTTTAACATTTCATCTCGATACCATAAATGTTAAAGGAATAGTTCGGAATGTTGATGGCTCATTGGTATCAAATGCTTATATCAAAACAACTTCACAAGACACTTTACTGCAGAATGATGTAATCTGGTCTAAAACGGACAGTCTTGGGCATTTCTCGATAAACGGTATAAAACCATATGATAGCTTTACCATATTTTACGGTTCTCAGGAATATCACTATTTCAATCAGGCAAGCAGATTTTTAACCATCACTATTAATCCATATCTGAAAATTAAAACCGATACGAGTAGCGTGTTGGTTAGTGCTAAGCGATTAGAGAAAAAGAAAAAGGCAATATATAAAATCGATAATTACCTGATATGTGCATTTCCAACTTTTAATAAAGAATCGAACTTTCCAGTTGGGAAGAAGGCTTTTTTAGAATTCATCTATAAGCAGTTAATTTATCCGGAAGCAGCTGTTCGAAATAATATAGAGGGAAAGGTAACAATAGAATTTTTCATTAATAAAGATGGAAGCGTTTTCAATCCAAAAATTATTAACGGTATTGGTTACGGCTGCGATGAAATCGTTATTGATGCCATTCATAAATCTCCCAGATGGAATCCCGCTATTGAAAATAGTAAACCAGTTATTTCTAAAGCCAGAGCCGATGTACTTTTTAGATTAAACGATTAGATCGGGTTTCAATAACTAACAAATTAGTTTATATTTGTTTTAATGAAACGACTTATACTTTTTTGTACATTTTTAATGGCTTGCGTCTCATCATTCGCTCAACAAAGCTTTAACCTTGCTGGTACTGTA
>SEDB01000469.1 GCA_004210715.1 Pedobacter sp. | reverse complement strand
ATAGCAATAATAGTAACGATTTTCTTATTCCTCAATTTCCCGATTTTTACACCCAGATCGATGAAAAAACCTAAACCCATACCTAAAAGAAAAGCGATAATGGCAATGAACCAAATATTAGGAATAAGCCTGCCCAGAATGATGTAAATGATGGGTAATATGAAGGATGATAAGATCCCGATGGCGAGTGTGATTAGGATTGCTGATGGCGAAGCATATCCCTGAGGCGTGTATTTATTTTCCATAAGAGCATTTAGATGAGAATTTAATTTGAACACCCAACCTCACAAATTGTTTGATTGGGTGTTGTAGCTGTTTATTTCAACTTGCCTAGCGCAGTTTTAATTCTTGGCAACATATCTTTTATATCTTGAAGCGTACATGCACCAACCGATGCTCTGAACCAAGGCATGCTATGTTCGTTACCGAAAGCAGAGAAAGGAACCAATGCAGCTCCAGCTTCTTTAATTAAGTAGAAATTCACATCTGCACTGTCTTTTAAAAGCTGACCGTCTTCAGTTGTTTTCCCGATATAATCGATTTTAATAGTTAAATATATTGCACCCATTGGCTCCACTGCATCAACATTAAAACCTTCATTTTTCAGTTCGTTAAAACCATTGTAAAGTGCATTTAAGCTATCTTGAATCTGACCTTTGAAACTGGTTAGGAAAGTATCAACCTGCGCTTTATCGTTGAAATAATTTGACATGGCAACTTGCTCGGCTTTTGGTGCCCAAGCGCCCATGTGACCAACCAATGCTTTCATTCTGTTCACTATATCTTCAGGACCAAAACCCCAACCTACACGAACGCCAGTTGCAGCCAAACACTTCGAAGTACCATCAACAAAAATGGTAAACTCACGCATTGCAGGGCGAAGTGAAACTGGATTTACGTGCTCCTTGCCAAAAGTCAAAAGCGAATAAATCTGGTCGTACATTAAATACAATGGTTTTTCATCATTTCCGCGAGATGCATTTTCGTCTAAAATAACATCGCAAATTTCGGCTAAGGAATCAGCATCAAACATCGTTCCTGTTGGGTTCAATGGCGAACATAAAGCCAATAAAGTTGCACCTTTTAAGTGTGGTTTTAGTTGCGTTGCAGTCGGCATAAAGTTATGTGCTGCATCTGTTTCTACTGCAATCGATTTCGCTGAAGTTAAATGGCAATAGTGATTATTATTCCAAGATGGTGCAGGAAAAACCACAGTATCTCCTGGGTCGACAACTGCCAAATAAGCCGCATAAATTAACGGACGAGAACCACCAGAAACTAAAATACTATTGGTGTTATATGCTAAACCGAATCTTTCTTTTAATAATTCAGAAACAGTTTCTCTTAATTGTAAAACACCATCGGCTGGCGGATAATTGGTTTGATTAGCATTGTAGGCAGCTACAATTCCTGCTTTTAATTCTGTTGGAATTGGGTAGATGTTCGAATCGAAATCGCCAATAGTTAAGTTAGCGATTGATGCGCCTTTGCGCTTCATATCATTAACTTCGTTACCAATTTTTATAATTTCTGAGCCAATTAAAGCACTGGCTAACTTTGATACTTTCATATATTATTTTTTTGTCGCCTTAAAAGTCATTGCGAGATGCGAAGCAATCCTACAAATCAAGCAGCTATAAAAGTTTATAGCATTAAGATTGCTTCGTACCTCGCAATGACGACCTAACGAATTAAATCTTCTATTGCTTTATTCACTTTATCAAAACCAAATTGAGATAAAACCGCTTGCATGGATGCAGCAATTTGTTCGTTACAAAGGTTGCCGATGCTTCCCTCGTGTGTATGATGTATTTGGCTCGATGGTGCAAAAGTACCATTTTCTATCTGTTCGCCAACTATTTTATAAGCCTCTCTAAACGGAACGCCTTGTAA
>SEDB01000468.1 GCA_004210715.1 Pedobacter sp. | reverse complement strand
GTTAAATCGAAAGAGATTAATTTAGGTTTAGACTTAAAAGGCGGTATGAACGTAACGATGGAGATATCGTTAGCGGAATTGGTTAAATCATTAGCGGGCAACCCTACTGATGCTAACTTCAATAAAGCAGTTCAAAACGCACAAATCCAGTTAAACGCTGGCGGTAAAGATTACATCAAAATTTTTGTTGATGAATTCGAAAAATTAAGTCCAGGTGTAAAACTTGCTGATTATTTTTCAAATCAAGACAATGCATCGCAACTAAAACCTAGCGCAAGCAATGGCGAAGTTGAATCTTTCTTAGAAAAAGAAGCTACAAGTGCAATCGATCGTTCATTCACAGTTTTACGTTCTCGTATTGATGGTTTTGGCGTTGTGAGCCCGAACATGCAAAAACAAGAAGGCAGTAACCGTATCTTGATCGAAATGCCAGGTGTACAAGATAAAGAGCGTATTGCTAAACTTTTACAGGGATCTGCTGAATTACAATTCTGGCAGGTTTACCAGGTTCAGGAAGTTGCGCCTTTGTTAGAAAACATCAATAAAACCTTAGCTTCAACTTTAAAAACTGAAGCACCTGCTACAACTACTGATACTGCTGCTAAAGCTGGAAGTAAATTAGCTGGTTTAGAAAATGCAACTAAAGATTCTACCGATAAAGGAAAACTTGCCGGCTTAGCTAAAAAAGACTCTACAGCGGTTAAAGCTGAATTGGCAAAATCGAACCCACTGTATGCAGTTTTAAGTCTTCCGATTTACCAGGGAGAAAACGGACAACAACAATTAATGCCAGGTGCAGTTGTTGGTATGTCGCTACAAAAAGATACTGCTAAAGTTAATTCATACTTAAAACTTCCTGAAGTTGCTGCTGCGATTCCATCTACGATGAAATTTATGTGGAGCGTTAAACCGAGAGAAGGTTCTAAGGTTTTTGAACTTTATGCAATTAAAGTAACAAGTGCTGATGGCAAACCAGATTTAGGTGGTGATGCAATTAGCGATTCACGTGCTGATTTTGATCAAAAAGGCAAACCAGAAGTAACCATGTACATGACCAGCGAAGGTGCTGCGAAATGGAAAAAAATTACTGCTGAAGCTGCTGCTGATGCAAACAATAAAAAATCTATCGCGATTGTGTTAGATAACATGGTTTATTCTGCTCCTACGGTTCAGAATGAAATTGGTGGTGGTGTTTCATCAATCACTGGTAACTTTACACAAGCCGACACTAAAGATTTATCAAACATCTTAAAAGCAGGTAAATTGCCAGCTCCAGCTCGTATTGCTGGTAGCTATGTAGTTGGGCCAACTTTAGGTGCACAAGCGATTCATGATGGTTTAATCTCATTTGTAATTGCGTTTATTGTGATCTTAATCTTCATGGCGTTATATTATCACCGTGCTGGTTGGGTTGCTAACTTTGCATTGTTAATCAACTTATTCTTCATCATTGGTATACTGGTATCACTTGGTGCAGTTTTAACATTGCCTGGTATTGCAGGTATCGTATTAACCATTGGCTTATCGGTAGATGCGAACATTCTAATTTTTGAACGTGTACGTGAGGAATTAGCTTTAGGTAAAAACATTCCAACCGCAATCAGAGAAGGTTTTAAACATGCAATGCCATCTATCTTAGATGCTAACATTACAGTATTCATTTTAGGTGCTATCCTTTATGCTTTCGGTAGCGGACCAGTTCAAGGTTTCGCAACTACCTTATGTATTGGTATTCTTTCTTCATTATTTGCTGCTGTTGCTATCTCTAGAGTGGTTTTCGAAGCAATGTTAGATCGTAAGATGGAAATTACTTTCGATAATACATTTACACGTAATGCATTCAAAAACTTAGCATTTAACTTCGTTGGCCGACGTAAAATTTACTACATCATCTC
>SEDB01000467.1 GCA_004210715.1 Pedobacter sp. | reverse complement strand
ACCATTATGCGATAGCTGCAACCCCCTCCACTTGGCGAACTGATCTCAACTACCTTATCACCATCGGGGAAGGCGCCTGTAAATTTTATTGACTTCAAATACATCTTTCAGTCCTTAGGCAGTGTACAATTCTGGCAAATATCAGCGGATGGATATCGCTACCTTCTGATAATGAATATTCAAGATCTCTACGGATGAGATAACCTTTAAACCCATTGTTTATACAAATCCTTAACAGATGCTTATCACCTTCGACTGGTTCTATAGTGATATGGTCTGCACCAATTTTGATTTGTATTTTTTCCGCCGCCGCTCTTAAATTCATAAAGCAAATTTTACTAATATTTTTAGCTAACGCAAAAGAAGTTTTGAACAAAATTAGCAATGAATAAAAACAGCTGAACTAGCTTTTAACTTGGGAACCGGTGTGAAGTTTTAGGATTTCCCCATTGATATCGATAACTAAAACTACCCCCAACTGCAATGAGACCGTATGAATTTAGCGAAATTTCATATCGTACAATGTCATTAACTAAAAAAAAATAATTGGGCTGTTTATTAAAAAATTTAATTTTTGGGCTGTTTGAATCTCTGAGCAAACCCGCACCTATTTTTTTATTATACGAAAAAACTATCCCCATACACATTTCATGATATTAGGCTATATGTTCCAGGCAAGAATTAAATTACAAATCAACTATTAATCAGGTATTTATACCTACATTACCAAATGATAGTAAAATCAGATTCCACAATAACCCAACTTGACTCTATAAAGGTTGGTGATTATCTTCAGGATGAAAAGGGAAATTCAGGCACAGTCTTCAAAATTGACATATCAAAATATCGCAAAGTTGAAAGATACATTTTCAGAATCAAAAATGATGGTACGATTGAAGTGACCAAGTGAGCGTTTGGATGCTCAAATTGAATTTTAAATAAAAATGCAGCTAGAAATAATCTACCTGCACGTAATGGGGATGAAATTATGTTTTTTTCGGATGTATTAAACCAATTTTACATTTACAGCATTTGCTCCCTTTTTGCCTTGCTCAATATCAAATGTTACCTCATCGCCCTCACGAAGTTCTTGTTTTAAGGCTGATGCGTGAACGAAGATCTCCTCACCGTTCTCTGCTTTGATAAATCCGAAACCCTTAGTTTCATTGAAAAATTTTACTGTACCTGATGCCATTTTGTTCTTTTTTGTTTCTATTTTTTCTAAAAGTATAAAATTGGGACAAATAAAAAAAGCCCTACAGCTTTTGTAAGGCTTAATTTTATCACATCTATCCAGAATGTGACTGCACTGTAAAAACAATTGCTTAAAAAAAATCGTCCCGTGATTTGTTCTAACAAGTTAAATCTATGCAATAAAACACTAAAGTCCAAATACTTACATTCAAATCAGGTATATTCTCAAGTAAATACCGTATCGAGCTACATTCAAAAAAATTACTGATTAAAAAATCCCTGAATGAAATGAAAAGGTGCAGCAATTAAGAAGGTCTTGAACGAAATGAACGACCAATTTGTCGGCATTGTGTACTACATTTGATCCTGGTAAAGATTTTGAGTCAATGAATTGTCGTCCCGATGATCAAAAGACTCTTGTTTTAGATGAGAGCGACAGGTAGGATGATCCTACCTGTTTTTAATCGAAAAAGCCTTGCATTTATGCAAGGCTAATGTATTTCCTTTTCCATCCAGAAAAGGCAGCAAATACGTCTACCTGCCGAGTTTTTTAAAATAAATCGTCCCGTGATTTAAATTCTAATTAGATCAAATATAGTCTATTTAAACATACAGAAACATAAATAAATGTCAAAACGACAGTTTTATTGACATAAATCATCAAAATTGAATGTTTCTATGCGTATTTAATTTTGTGCTCCAATAAA
>SEDB01000466.1 GCA_004210715.1 Pedobacter sp. | reverse complement strand
CTATCTTACCGAAAAATCAAAATACAAAGTCATATCCAACGCCCTACTCGGAGCTTTATCAAAATCATAATAAATATTTTTCATTCCCATCGGACCAGTTGTTTCTGGCTTTTGTGTTTTAGTTCCAATTGCCGAAATTCCATTCATAAACGATATATCGCCAGTTGGAAATGTCGGACTCATATTATCATACTCTGTATCTTTCGATTTCTTTGGCGTAAATAGCCTTAAAAAAACATCTTCCCTATCCGTTACTACTTTAAAAGTCTGCGATTTGCCTATAAATTCGCACCAATACATATTCGAGTGATAACCTTTAAATTCTGGATATTGCCAAGCTGGTTCACCAGTTGCAGAATCGTTGTAATCCTTTTTCCAAATTCCGAATTCAGTACCTTTCATACGATTTTTCCAAACACGGTAAGGCCCGTTTCCTTTGTATTCAACACTTTTAATTTCCGTTTCGGGATATGAAAAATTCAGTCCTACGAATGTGGTAAAGTATTCAGAAGGGAAATATTTTACCTCCATTTTTAACCATCCCGATGGATAAATCGTCCACTGCAAAGTATTCCAGCTTTCCTTTTTATCAAATTTGGATGAAATAACCAGATTTTCGCTATCCATTTTGGCCGTAAAATTTTTGAAATTATTAACGCCTTCCTGTAAAATTGGACCGTTTGAAAACGGAATCACACCTTTGGCATTTTTAGCCTGTTGTAATAATCCAGTAATTTTATCGAATGTTAAATCGATGCCATTTGCCAAAACCTGATAAACCTTTGCATCTTCTTTTAAAATCACTTTTGATGAGGCTGTTTTCACGACAATTTTATCTGCATCAGCAGCCGGCAATGTAATTGGAAAGCTCCAGGTAAATAATTCTTTCCCATAAACATCCTTTACGGTTAAGTATAATGCATCAAAACTTCTCCAATCTGCGGGAAGATCAACTTGTAATTTTCCTTTTTCGAAAGGTTTAATATTTGGCGCATCGGCTTTACCTGCTTTAAATTCTGCATCAGCGCCTACTTTATGTTTCTTCAATCTCCACTCGAAAGTGCATTGGTTAAGGTTTGTAAAAGCATAACGATTTTCCAATAAAAATGAGCCATCAAAACCAGCGGTAATTTCTCGCTTCTCTATAAAAACAGGACTCCAAACCTCTTTAATGGTATAAAAACTTCCTTCTTTTTCATGATAAGGGCCAACAATTCCATCTGGACCGTGATTTCCGTCGGTGTCCAGCTCGCCATTTTTATCGGTACGCACCACGGCCTGGTCGGCAAAATCCCAAAGAAAACCACCTGCAGAAAGCGGATTATTCCACATGGCATTCCAGTAATCTTCAATACCTGCACCATGGCCGCCATCCCACATGCCATGTAAAAATTCAGTAGGCATTAAAATATTATGACCGTGATCGTAATTTCCAATTCCGTAATTAAATTCACGATAATGCGTTGTTTCAAATCCTCCAAAAATTTCCCAAGGATGAATTAAAGGACGTTTTTGAATATCATTATCTGTAAAAAGATGGTCAAGCTCGCGATTATGGCCACCTTCATTTCCATTCGCCCAGAATATGATTGATGGGTGATTTTCATCATTCAGCATCATTTCTTTAAACAATTTCGTTCCTGTTGGCGTATCGTAATTTCCGTGCCACCCTGCTAATTCATCCATCACGAATAAGCCTAATGAATCGCAAACATCCAAAAAGTGTCCATCTGGCGGATAGTGCGACATCCGCACAGCGTTCATATTCATCTCTTTCATCAGGTCAACATCAGCTATGCTGATCTTTTTGCTTGTTGTTCTGCCAGATGTTGGATAAAAAGAATGTCGGTTTACACCTTTGAATTTCATTTTTATGCCATTCACGTAAACACCGTCACGTTC
>SEDB01000465.1 GCA_004210715.1 Pedobacter sp. | reverse complement strand
ATGCAATGGTTGGGCAGGCTACTAATCCTTTCCAAACACAATTATACTACAACTTACGTAGCGAATCTATCAACAACAATCCACTGGGCAATATTGTAAATGGTGCTATTCCAAACGCATCTTTATTTGCATCGAGTGCTACTGAGTTGGAGATTGGAACGGAATTGAGGTTTTTCGGAGATCGATTGAATGTTGATTTTACCTGGTACAACAAAAAATCGAAAGATGAAATTATTGATGTACCAACTTCTACAACTACAGGATACAATGGTGCCGTACTTAATATTGGTAAATTAAGAAACCGTGGTTTTGAAGGGTTGATTTCTGGAGTGGTGTTAAAAAATCAGGATTTCAGCTGGACTTCAAGTATCAATGGATCTCGTAATGATAACATGGTAATCACTTTAGCTCCAGGGACGGCATCGCAACCTTTGGCCACTTCAAGAAGTAATGTTGGCTTCTTGCAAAATTTAGACGGAAAACCTATTGCGCAAATCATGGCTTATGATTTCTTGTACGATGCAAATGGTGGCATTGTGAGAGATGCGAACGGCGTTCCTCAACGTGGAGATTTAAAAGATTATGGCTCGGCCTACCACAAATGGACTGCAGGTTGGAATAACGAATTCAATTACAAAGGCGTTAATCTATCATTTTTAATAGATGGTAAATGGGGTGGTAAAATTTTCTCTGCCACTGATTATTATGGATATGTTTTCGGTTTACACCAAGCCACGCTCGAAAATCGTGATCAATTGGGTGTTAATGCGGCAAATTACTACGGCACTTATGCTAACAATGTTTCAAAACAATTCGTACAAGATGCAAGCTTTATCAAATTCCGTCAGGTAATATTAGGATACAACTTTCCTGCAAAGTTATTTAACAACAAGATAAAAGGATTAAACGTAAGTTTCGTTGGTCGTAATCTATTTATTCTGATGAAGAAAACAGATAATATCGATCCGGAATCGAGTTATAACGCGACTATTCCGGGAATGGAGTTGGGTGGTGTTCCGCCTGTGCGTACCTATGGTTTAAATTTAAGTGTTAAGTTATAATCCTCTAAAAGAATTGAAAATGAAAACGATCATAAAATTATACGTACCACTTCTATTATCAGGCTTAGCACTAATATCAGGTTGTACTAAAAACTTTGAAAAAATAAATACCGATCCATTATCGGTTAGTCAAGAACAATATAATCCAAATTATTTATTATCAACAGCGCAATTAAATTATACGGGTAGTGTCGATTTTGCTTATGAAACCTGGCGTGGAAATTTGATTTACGCTTCAACCATGATGCAAGGCATGTCATCGGTAATTGGTTATTGGGCTGGCGATAAATACATGTTGAATGAAGGTTATACTGCTGCTTACTGGGAGAAAGCTTATCCAGATCAGGTAAAATATGCAGCTGATTTGGTTGAGTTTACAAAAGGGAAAGCGCAATATAACAATGTGCACCAAATTGGCAGAATCTGGAAAGCTTTGATTTTTCAAAGATTAACAGATTTGTATGGCGATGTTCCTTATTTTTACATTACGAAAGCCGTTGGAAAAACCATGACTGGCGATGCAGATAACGCTTTATTTAAACATGATGCAAACGGTGGCCGGGTAACTCAAAATAGAGCTGCACAGGTTTTATTGGGTGACGGAGGACAGGAAAATTATTATACCAGATGGAGCAATACATTTATCAACTATCTAAAAACAAACAACGACCCACGTTTAAGTAAGGTTGCGGTAACCAAATTGTATTTAACTGATGTAACGAAAGCTCAAAATCCAGCATTCGTAACTACAGCATCTGTACAAAAGGGAATGCCGAACGGTAAAGATTTAAGCGGTATTGCAGGAAGAGATGTTCGTCAGGATGCTTCATACACTGATTTTACTGATTATTCTTCGCCAAATCCAGGTATGTTGAAGAGAGATGGAAATACAATTCTTTTAACTTACGCCGAAACAGAATTGCTTTGGGCAGAGGCGGCACAACGTTTTAATATTGGTGGTTCAGCAGCAACGCATTATAATGCCGGTGTTACTGCTGCAATGACCTATCTTTCTCAGTTTGATGCAACGATGGCGATCAGTGCAGGCGATGCTGCAACCTACCTGGCTGCTCATCCTTATGTTGCTGCCAATGGTTTAGAAATGATTTCAACGCAGTATTGGGCACATACCATCACCATGCTTGATTTTTATGAAACCTGGTCTAACTGGAGAAGAACTGGCTTGCCTGCTTTGGTGCCTATTGTTTACCCAAATACGAATACAGGCGGCTCAATTCCACGTCG
>SEDB01000464.1 GCA_004210715.1 Pedobacter sp. | reverse complement strand
AGAGCCATTTTAACACAAAATAATCAGATCAAATCAGAATTGATTTTGAAGGGTAAATTAAGAGATAATTATTTCGTTTCGAATAGTAGAAGAACAATTATTCCAATACCATTTATTTACGGCGACATTAAAAATAACCAATTTCAGCTGGCTTTAGGCGAAAGCAATTCACTGCTTGTTGATCGCTTAAATAACCAATGGGGCTGGGTATTTTTCTTTTTAGCGAGTAATGATCAAACAAAGCATAATGCATATAAAACCATCGAGAAATGAAAAAAATCCTTATTTTATTACTATTTATTTCGATAAAAACTACAGCTCAAACACTTCCTGATTTTGTTTCGCCTGCTGGTAGAACCAAGGTTTTTGAAACCAGAGGAGATTTAGATAAAGATGGCATCGATGAAGTGATAATGGCTTTTAACACAAATAAAAAAACCGATAGAATGGGTTATTCACGAGAACTATACATCTGCAAAATTATCAGTGGCAAAGTAAAACTTTGGAAAAAAAACACATCAGTATTGTGGAACAGTGAAGATTGCGGCTTTTGTACTGATAATGGCATTGATCTATCGATCGTTATAAAGAATAACACCATCATCATTCAGCAAACCTTTTGGCACAATACGAGGCACACTAGTAAGTACAAAAACATTTATCGCTACCAAAATAATGATTGGTTTTTGATTGGATCAACATATAAAGACAGTTACAATTGTGGTTATCAGCATATCTACGACATTAATTTTTCTACCAAGCAGGTAAACGTAAATTTTGATAACGAAGATTGTGAGGATGAAGCTCCAGAATATAAACCAATACGCAGAGCGTTTAAGTATCCATTCAAATCTGTTCCGAAAATGGATGGGTTTACACCTGGTAAAAATGAGATTAAAATTCCAAATTCAGATCAGTTTTTTTACTATTAAATCAAGTGTAGAAATCAAATAATCAATAACAGCTAACAAATAATTGTTTAATGTTAGCGAATAATAAGTAGCATAAAATTGTCAATCGTGTTTATATACTTTAGTGCTATAGATCAAAAAATTCTCTACCCATGAGGAGTATGGTGAACATACAAAAGTTTTGGTCTATATAGCTGTTGGTTTTAGAAAGTAACGTCTCTTAATTGATGAAAAAGGAAGTGTAAAACTTCAGTAGGTGTATCCAGCATTTACTGTGTTTTACGCTTCCACATCATTCTAATAACATTTCAGGCACTCATCCTTCAAGCATAAATCTTCATTTTTTTAAGGCGGTAATATGAAATGTAGGTTATAGAACAGATAGCATCGCTACCAAATACAAACACTGGCTAAATCATACATGATCCTCTTTCTCCTTATCTTTATTCTGCCTTTACCTCTGCTTATTTGGTTATTTGTTCGCAGTAAAACCCGAAAAGCCAAGTGGATTATTGGTGTTTTAATGACTTTTTTTGTTACATTTTTAAGCTTCATGGGATTGGGTTTATGGGCTATGGATATAGACGATTTGTATGGTGGTAGGCAGGACATATTTTGGGAAGGAAGTTCTGGCGATACTATAAAATTAACCGACTATAATACCAAAGCACTCTTGGCAACAGGCATCCTTAAAAAAACATGGCATAGAATTAAAGTGCAAGGTAACGACAAAGAGGCAGATATTATGGAATGGATAGAAAAACAAACTGGTATATATTACATCGAAACCAGCCAGGAAATAAAAAATGGTGTAATAACGGTGGCGGTTAGGAGTGCCGAAGATAAAGCACATTTTATTGGTGCCTATAACGATCCCTATACTATGGATGTCAATTTCATAGCTAGCAACTTTTTGCAATACCAGTTAACAGCAGTTTGCGAGCATCAAATACCCATAACCGAACGTGGTTTGGCAAAGTATCAGCAAACAAAAAAA
>SEDB01000463.1 GCA_004210715.1 Pedobacter sp. | reverse complement strand
AATAAAAACAGAAATAACCGTAGGAAAAACAATAACCGCCGAAATAATAATAATGGCTCAGAAAATAAACCTGCTTCTGAATAAAAAAATAGCTTTCTTATTTAGCTTTTTATTGGTCGCATCTCTTTTTATAGGATGTACGGCAAATGTTATTGATAGTAATGTGGAAATTCCTGACCGCAAGTGGACTTACCGCAATCATATTATTACGCCCTTTGAGATCAAAGACAATCAAAAGGCATACAATGTTTATTTTAAACTGAGGCACACCGCAGAGTATAAATATTCTAACATTTTTATACTCGCTCATTTTAAAGATGGAAAAGACATGGTAAATCAGCGATTTGAGTTCCAACTGGCTAAAAATGACGGCGAATGGCTTGGAAGTGGATCTGGTAATGTGTTCAGTTATACACTTCCTCTGCTCGAAAATCATCGTTTCCCTAGAAATGGAAAGTTCGAGATCGAAATTGAGCAAAACATGCGGGATAATCCCTTAGCGGAAGTGAGTGATGTTGGTATTTTGGTTGAAGAAGTGAAATAGCTTTCCTATAGGTCATTTGCCTTTTACCACAAAATAACACAAAGGAAATAAGCGTTGTATATTTCCCATTTATCATCCGAAGTCTGCGGTTTTTTCCCTGTGTTCTTGCGGTTAAGTATTGTTATAAATACTGCATCAAACTTTCCAATTTCATCCCTCGTGAGCCTTTCAGTAAAATCAAATTATGTTCAATTGGATTTTGTTCAATATATGCTGCTGCCTCAGCTGGCGTCTCGAAAAACACCCCATCAAATTTATCCTTAAAAGCATAAAAATGTTTTCCAATGAGAATGGTTTGATCCAATCCACTTTCATTGGCCTGCCTGGCAATTAATTCATGTTGCGCAGCCGATTCAGGACCAAGTTCAAACATATCGCCCAAAATGGCTGTTTTTTTCGTTGCTGATAAAACAGAAATATTGTTTAAAGCAGCTGTCATGCTGCTTGGGTTTGCATTATAAAAATCGCAGATGACCGTATTATTCTCTGTTTTGGTTAGCTGTGAGCGATTGTTTTTAGGTTGATAGTTGCCCAAACCATTATTGATCTCTTCCTGGCTCATATCAAAGAAGTCGCCGATACATATCGCCGCTAAGATATTCTCAAAGTTATAGCTGCCTGTTAAATTGGTTTTTACACTTGAAGAAACCTCATGATTGGTCCACTCCACTTCTATAAAAGGATCGCTGCTTGTTAAATTGCCTTTAATGGTGTTTCCATTTTCAGTGCCGTAATAAATCAGCTTGGTTAATCCTGCAGCAGTGCTCATTTCCATTAAATGAGCATTATCTCTATTGATAAAAGTATAGCCGTTCTGTTCTTTTAAATAGGTATAAAGTTCTGCCTTGCCCTTTTTAACGCCTTCAAAACCGCCAAATCCATCTAAATGTGCCATGCCCACATTCGTGATGATGCCATGCGTAGGCTGTGCGATAGTACAAAGTAATTCAATTTCCTTCTGATGATTGGCACCCATTTCAATCACTGCAATTTCTACATTCGATGTGATTGATAAAATTGAGAGCGGTACACCAATATGGTTGTTGAGGTTTCCGAAAGTAGCAAAGGTTTTAAATCGCTCTCCTAAAACCGCATTAACCAATTCTTTACTTGTGGTTTTGCCATTGCTACCTGTTAAGCCGATAACAGGTATGTTCAATTGCTTACGATGGCTTCGGGCCAAATCCTGCAGTGCAGTAAGTACATCATCAACCAATAAACACTTCTCATTGATGGCATATTTTTCCTCATCAACAACCACAAACGATGCCCCTTTTTCCAATGCTTGTGCCGCAAATTCATTTGCATTGAAATGATCTCCTTTTAATGCAAAAAACATACAACCGGGTAAAATATTTCGGGTATCAGTCGAAATGATTGGGTTTTCAAGAAAGTGAAGGTAGAGTTGAGCCGTTTTAATCATGTTCTTCGTAAAAAATATGCTGTAAAATTAAGGTTTAGCATTAACAAAAAGCAAAATTACTACATTAGATAAAATTTAATTGTTTTATGAAGAAAAGCATAACGTTCTGCCTGTTTTTAATCGCATCTACATTTGCATCGATAGCCCAAGTAAAATCACCAGATGTATTTTTGGGGTATGAACTCGGAGCACATTTTACACCTCATTACAAGGTGGTTGATTACTTTAGGCAAACCGCTGCTGCTTCACCAAACAATGTCAAACTAATCGAATACGGTAAAACCAATGAAGGGCGGCCATTAATTACCGCTGTAATTTCATCGCCAGAAAACATAGCAAAGTTAGAACAGATACGCACTAATAATTTAAAGCTTGCCATGGGATCGGATAATACGGTTGATATCAAATCTCAGCCGGCGATTGTTTGGTTGAGCTATAATGTTCATGGCAATGAAGCCAACTCTACGGAGACCTCAATGAAAATGCTTTATACACTTTCGTCTGGGCAAAATACACAAGCCAATGAATGGTTGAAAAATATCGTGGTGGTTATTGATCCTTGCTTAAATCCGGATGG
>SEDB01000091.1 GCA_004210715.1 Pedobacter sp. | reverse complement strand
TAGCCCTTCGAATGGATTACTTTCCCATCCTTAACAACAGCAACCGCAATGCCAGGAACATTAAAAGCAGTAAGCGTTTTCTCGGCAATGCTATCAATTTGTTTGGAATTAAGCACCTGAGCCTGCAGATTTACGCCACAGCACAACAAAGAACAAGCAACAAGCCTGAACGTTAGGGAAGAAGTTAATCGCATTTGGGTTGGTTTAAATAATCGTTTAAAGATAATAAATCTTTCAAAAAGCATCTTTAAACTTATCTACCCTTTTCCAATTTGTAATCTTTGTGAACAATTAGGAAACTGGCCCGCTCTTCTTTTTTAAAAGGATAATCCCAATTGCCTTGATAGCTAATTTTTGTAGGCAATTTATCTTCTCCAAAATAGCCCATTTCAATGTTCATTTTCACATCGAAATCGAAAAGCATATTACCATATTTCATATCTACGTAACGACCCAGGATGTTAAAATTTCTTTTATCAAAAATAGTAATCAGCTCTTTGATCATGATGCCATCCTTTGTCCAACTGGACAAGTCGGGTTTTACAGAAACTTTAAAGCGATAAACCGGAATAGAATCAAGATAGGTACCACTTGTAAATGCATAATCGTAGTACTGACGCATATTGGCAGAAAATATTTCAGTTTTACTGCCTATAAAAGGAACTTTAACAGGCCTGCCCGGATTAAAAATCAAGGTTTTCAATTTGCTTTTATAACCTTCGTTTGTTCCTCCTTTACCATCTCCTGCTGGGGCGTTGGGCACAAAATCTGTGTTGTAGGCGTTCATGAAAATATAATCAAACATTTCGATGGTATAAAGCTGGTATTTACCATTCTTTTTGTAAAGATTACCGCTTTCTTCTTTTACCAGATACTCCATTTTATATTGGCCGGCATTACTGTGTTTTATTTTACGGTAAATTTTTCCATCTACCTTGTTCTTTTTATTATAGCTGAAAATTCTGTTTTCTGCAATAAAACTATAGCGCTTCATGTCTCTGAAAGATTCATAAAACGAAGTGTCATTCACTATCTTGTTGATAAATGTTTCGATATTTAAACGCTCTGCTTTGATATTTACAACAGAATCTAAAGTAATCGTTTTAATGGTATCTGGATTGAAACGTGGAATTTCCTGAGCAAAACCACTAAAGAAAAAAGTAGTTAGAGATAATAGCAGAAATATTTTTTTCATTTATAATGGTATATGTAATATGTGTAATGTAAACCAGGAACTTCAACGGCCTTAAACTTACATTATTTAGTTTCCAAGTTGTTTTAAAGCAATGAATGCCATTAAACCAGTTGAAATTTTGAGTGCATCTTCATCAATATCAAATCTTGGTGTATGCACAGAATACTGCGTGTCTTTTGCTGCATTCCCAGTACCTAAACGATAAAAACAAGCATCTGTTACTTGTGAATAAAAAGAAAAATCCTCAGCAGCCATCCAAATATCCAAATCGATTACATTTTCCTTACCTAAAAATTCTTCGGCAAATGATCTTGCGTTGGCTGTTAATTTTTCTTCATTAATTAAGAACGGATAACCTTTATGGATATCAAAATCGCAGCTTCCACCCATTGCTTCTGCAATACCTTCAGCCATTTTTTTCATGCGAATATGTGCTTCAGCTCTCCAGTCTTCATCTAAAGTGCGGAATGTACCTTCAATTTTAACTTCGTTTGGAATGATGTTCGTGGCGCCATTAGCTATCACTTTACCAAAAGACAAAACCGATGGTAAACGAGGATCGGCATTGCGAGATACGATTTGCTGCAATGCAATAATAATGTGCGAAGCAATTAAAACCGGGTCGATATTTTGATGCGGTTGAGCGCCATGCCCACCTTTTCCTGTTACAGTAACATATAGTTCGTCGGTTGAGGCCATATAAATCCCCGAACGGAAACCTACTTTTCCCGATTCAATTAAAGGCATTACATGTTGACCAACAATGTAATTTGGTTTTGGATTTTCGAGCACGCCTTCTTTGATCATGATGCTCGCTCCACCTGGAAGCAATTCCTCAGCTGGTTGGAAAATTAATTTAATGGTACCGCCAAATTCATCTTTTAACTGATTGATGATGTACGCCGTCCCCAATAAGGATGAGGTATGTACATCGTGACCGCAAGCATGCATTACGCCCGGATTTTTAGAAACATAAGGTTTATCATTGGTTTCTAAAATTGGCAAAGCATCCATATCGGCTCGCAAAGCAATCACTTTATCTGAAGGCAAATTGCCTTTGATTAAACCAACTACGCCAGTGTTTGCACAGTCGGTAAATTCGATTCCCCAACTTGCTAATTTTTCTTTAACAAATTTCGAGGTTTCAAACTCTTTAAAAGATAATTCAGGGTTGGCGTGTATATGTTGACGGTAGCCTACTACATCGTTGAAAATGTGAGCAGCCAGTTCTTGAATTTTACTTTTGATCATCAGTAGTGGTCGTATCTAATTGTGGGGCATTGATTTTTTCCCTAAAAATAAATAATGTTGGGAAATCAGGGCGAATTTCATTCATTAAACGCTGTGCTTCCAAGCGGGTTCTGAAATCGCCAACACGGATATAATAATTCGGTTCTTTGTAAACCAGGTAAGTATTGAATTTTGGATAAAGACTTTTAAACCTGGCTTGCTGACTAAATACTTCCCGCCGATCGGAACCGTAAAAAACCTGAACCCTGTAGCCATAAGCCGAAACTATGGGTTTGCCAATTTTAACTTCGCCTGGAGTTTTATAAACGGCAGATCGCTTGGCAATTAAACTATCAATTAGAGGGTCTTTTATAACAGTTACTTCTCCTCTTTGCGCAAAAGATGCCGTAAATAGTAAAAAGCTTAATATAAAAGTGAGTGTTATTTTCATTTGTAATTAACCATGGGCATTCTGAAATTGTTTAAAATGAAGAATGCCGAATTCTCTGCAAAAATCGGCATTCTTTATGGGTTGTGCAAATGGTAGTTTGGCCAGTAGATTAAGATAGCATACCGTCATGCTGAATTTATTTCAGCATCTATTTAATATTAAGACCCTGAAATAAATTCAGCATGACGATGATGGAAATACCTGGCTTACTCAACTTAGCTTGTTCTTACAAATTTGCGCCGTGGCAGTTTTTGTATTTCTTACCACTTCCGCAAGGGCAAGGCTCATTACGGCCAATTGTTGCTTCTTTACGAATAGGTTGTTGCGGAACAGCTTCACGGGTATCTCCAAATTCAACACCAGGTTGCTCAGCACCAAACTCTTGTTTCGTGGTTTGCAATTTCGGCTGTTTTACCGGAGCTGGTGCTTCTCTCACATCTTCAGCATCTTGCTGAACGGGAATACCACCTTTATACAAGAAACTAACCACTTCTTTATTCACTGCAGTAAGCATGTTTTTGAATAAGTTAAAAGCTTCCATTTTATAAATTACCAATGGATCTTTTTGCTCGTAAACTGCATTTTGAACAGACTGTTTCAAGTCATCCATTTCGCGTAAATGCTCTTTCCAGCTATCATCAATTAAGGCAAGAACAATTGTTTTTTCGAATGAACGAACCACTTCTTTTCCTTTGTTATCAATTGCTTTCTTCAAATCAACTGCAACCTGAATGCCACGAATACCATCAGTAAATGGAACGACAATTTGCTCAATATGTTCGCCACGCTCCTCATAAACCTGGGTTAAAACAGGCAACGATTGCTGAATAATGGCTTCTGATTTACGGGCATAAAATGTTTCCGCTTCTTCAAATAACCTTTCTGTTAACTGCGCTGCATTTGTAGATGCAAAATCCTTTTCAGTAATAGAGGTATCTAATGAGAAGTTTTTAATCACTTCCAATTTGAACCCATCAAAATTTGCTTCTTGTTTGTATTCATTTACAATATCTTCAGCAACATCATAAACCATGTTGTTCATATCTACATCCAAACGTTCGCCAAACAAAGCGTTTTTACGTTTAGCGTAAATTACAGTACGTTGTGAGTTCATCACATCATCATATTCCAATAAACGTTTACGGATACCAAAGTTATTTTCTTCTACTTTCTTCTGAGCACGTTCGATAGATTTTGTAATCATAGAGTGTTGAATCACTTCTCCATCTTCGATTCCCATACGCACCATGATGCTGGAAATTCTTTCAGAACCGAATAAACGCATTAAGTTATCTTCTAATGAAACGAAGAATTGAGATGAACCTGGATCACCCTGACGACCGGCACGACCACGTAACTGTCTGTCTACACGACGAGATTCGTGACGCTCCGTACCTACAATTGCTAAACCACCTGCATCTTTAACACCCGCTCCTAACTTAATATCCGTACCACGACCAGCCATGTTGGTAGCGATGGTTACCGTACCTGCTTGTCCAGCTTCAGCTACAATATCCGCTTCTCTCTGGTGCATTTTTGCATTCAATACATTGTGTTTAATTCCACGAAGTTTAAGCATACGGCTTAACAATTCCGAAATCTCCACTGAAGTTGTACCTACTAATACCGGTCTTCCAGCTTCAGTTAATTTTACAATTTCATCTGCAACAGCGTTGTATTTTTCACGCACCGTACGGTAAACGTAATCTTGTTGGTCTGATCTTGAAATGTTTCTGTTGGTTGGAATTTCAACTACATCCAATTTATAGATCGACCAGAACTCACCGGCTTCTGTTGTTGCAGTACCCGTCATACCGCAAAGTTTGTGGTACATACGGAAATAGTTTTGCAAAGTTACGGTTGCATAAGTTTGCGTAGCATCCTCAACCTTTACATTTTCCTTTGCCTCAATCGCCTGGTGTAATCCATCAGAATAACGACGGCCATCCATAATACGACCAGTTTGCTCATCAACAATTTTAATCTTTCCTTCGTCGATGATATATTCTACATCAATTTCGAACAAAGTATAGGCTTTTAATAATTGGTTAACGGAGTGAATACGTTCTGCTTTTACAGAATAATCACGCATCAAAGCATCTTTCTGAACAACTTTATCTTCTAAAGGCAAAGCCGATTTTTCTAAATCAGCAACTTCAGTACCTACATCTGGCAATACGAAGAAATTAGGATCTTCTCCGGATTGCGTAATCAATTCAATACCTTTTTCAGTTAGTTCAACCTGGTTGTTTTTCTCATCGATGTAGAAATACAATTCAGAATCTACTTTAGGCATATTCTTAGATTGATCCGCCATGTAATAGTTTTCTGTTTTTAACAACAAACCACGAACACCACTTTCACTTAAGAATTTGATTAAAGCTTTATTTTTTGGCAAACCACGGTAAGCACGTAGTAATGCTAAACCACCTTCGCCTTCTTCTGTACCACTATTACCAGCATTGATTAATTTTTTAGCCTCATTTAAAGCTTGAGAAACATAAGCTTTTTGCGCATTTACCAAACGTTCGATACGTGGTTTCAACTCGTAAAATTCATGTTCATCGCCACGTGGAATCGGGCCAGAAATAATTAATGGTGTACGGGCATCATCAATTAATACTGAATCGACCTCATCAACCATTGCGAAGTGTTGTTTACGCTGCACCAATTGGTCAGGTGTTTGCGACATATTGTCACGCAGGTAATCAAAACCAAATTCATTATTCGTTCCATAAGTGATATCCGCAGCATAAGCTTTTCTTCTTTCTTCGGAGTTTGGCTCATGCTTATCAATACAATCTACGCTAATTCCGTGGAATTCGAATAATGGACCATTCCACTCACTATCACGACGGGCAAGGTAATCATTCACGGTTACGATGTGAACGCCTTGGCCAGCAAGTGCATTTAAGTAAGCTGGCAAGGTAGAAACCAAAGTTTTACCTTCACCTGTAGCCATCTCGGCAATTTTACCACTGTGTAAAACGATACCACCAATTAACTGTACATCATAGTGAACCATGTTCCACACCACTTCAGTACCCGCAGCATCCCAACGGTTTGCCCATTGTGCTTTATCGCCAACAATTTTCACATTGCTTTTGCGAGCCGCATAATCCCTGTCGAATTGTGTAGCCGTAACTTCTAAATAATCGTTTTCACTTAAACGACGGGAAGTTTCTTTAACCACAGCAAATGCCTCAGGAAGAATTTCCAAGAGCACCTTTTCCAATTCAGTATCACGGTCCTTACCTAATGCATCAACCTGATCATAAATAGCTGTTTTTTGATGAAGATCTAATTCTTCACTTTCTGCCTCGGTTTTTAAAGCCGAAATCTTACCATCAATTTCAGTCAAAAATGCAGAAATGCGTTCTTTAAATTCAATTGTTTTACCACGTAACTCATCATTGCTTAGTACTGAAAGTTTACTGTAGTGTTCGTTAATGGCAACAACAAGTGGCTGTATGCCTTTTATATCTCTCTCTGATTTACTTCCGAAAATCTTCGCTAAAAATCCTAACATTATATTTATATCGTATTTATTATTTAAAAAATGGTGTATTGCAACAACTAGTCAACTGGCTTATTTCAAGTCAATTTGGCTGTTGATCGTATGTACGAGGGGTCGAAATCTTCTAAAAAGATTACCAAGAAAGAAAACTATGGGCTATTGTTCTTCGGTTTTTTACGAATGGTTAAATCAGCAATTACCTGATTTACACTTACATATTTTGCTGCTTTAAATGGAATTTGAGTTCCGATTAATGCTAAACTTGTATAAGATAATAAGTAAGGGTTGCGCTCTTCGTTAAGCTGAACAGTTGTTTTCCCTGAAGAATTAACACTAATATTATGCTCATTACAATATTCATTTAATATCCTTAGCCCTTCAACACGTTCGGCTTTTGCCAAATGTGTTAAGCTAAAAAATACTAGAGATATGGTAACTAGGTGTTTCATTAATTTGCGGCAAAGCTAGTTTTAATCTTTTATAAAAAGAAATTACCGCCATTCAAAAACTGTTCCTCTTATTTAGAACTTGACTAAAAGACATGTTTAAAGGTCAATTTTTGTGTCATTCCCTGCGTGATTTTGAATTTATCGGCACAAAATCGGCGTACATCGTCACATTGCCGTTACTCTGAAGACTGAAAACTACTTTTATATTAACGAAGCAAAACAGTCTAACATGGAAAGAAAAAATTTTATCAGGAGTTTGATGATTGGGGCAATCTCAACTCCAGTGATCATCGAAGCTTGCAAAAAAAGTGGAATCACGGATGGTGGCACAACATCGGGCTCGGGTACAGCGGGAACAACAGCCAGTACAAATGGAACTTGTACCGTTGCACCAACTGAAACCGAAGGTCCTTTTCCTACAAAAGTGCCGGCATCTTACGTTCGCAGTGATATTACCGATGGGAGAACGGGTTATAAAATGACTGCAAAAATTAGCATCGGAAATATAAATAACAGTTGTGCAGCTTTAGCAGGTGCAATTGTAGATATCTGGCATTGTGATGCAGAGGGCAATTATTCTGAATACGGCGGCTCGGGCATGCAATCAACCAACTATCAATCTGTTCATTTTTTACGTGGCCGCCAAACAACAGATGCAAATGGATTGGTCACTTTTACATCGATTTTTCCAGGTTGGTATAGCGGTCGTGCCACACATATACATGTTCATGTTTACAGCGCAAGCGGCACCTCTTTAAGTGTTACTCAAATTGCTTTTCCTGAAGGTACCGGGAGTGCTGTTGCTTTGGTGAATGGCTACTCCAAAGGCATGAGTGGTTACATATACAATAACGCAGATAACGTTTTTAGCGATGATAAAACAGGTGTTGAAATCGCCAAAGTGACGGGAACAATAGCCGCAGGTTTTGAACTTACATTTAAGTTGAACGTAAAAGCATAATATTTGCCCTATTTTTTTTATTTTGACCAGACGTTAGGAATTCCTAGCGTCTGTTTTAATTTTATACCATGTCCCAAAAAATAATCACGCTCTGTTATCGAAAAATAATTGATGATTCTAATCTCAACCATTGGGATAAGTTTGTACACGAAGACAGTTTTCTAGAGTTCAAACTCCAGTCGCAGCTTTACAATCAGGAAGGAAAATACAGTACTTTTGCGGAGCTTTTAATGCACGTTCCCGGTGCAGAAAAACTGCATTTTTTGGTTAGTGCAGCCATAACCGGATACCTACGGCAGCTTAATGGAATTATTCCTGATATTTTGGATAATCTCGGCAGGCGATTTCTCTCTTTCGAAAACTTCAAGTTTGAAATTATCAATTCGGATTTCAACAATATTGAAAAACATAAAGTGGCGATAAACTTTTTCTCAAAGCCGTTGGTTTGGCATAATAGCATTGACAATCATTTACTGATTTCTCAGTTTACTGAAGTTGCGAGCGAGGAGACGTTTACCAATTTGTTCCAAATTCAGCCTTTTGTAAGTATTCATTCCATTAAAACAATCGGCTAAAATGGATTTAACACCAGGAAAGATTTTTTTAGCCGATCAGCGTGGCATTACGGAATCTAATATTTTAAGAAGATACAGCACTTTTAATTTCGAGAAATATAATGATGAACACAGGCAACCATCGGGAACATTATTTGTATGCAATGACGAGACAATAGCTGCTGGAAAATTGATTTTTTTCTTATCGAAAGAAGACTCTTATCAAATATTTTTTCCGGTTACCGGAGGGTTAGACATCGTTCAGGGCGGAAAAGAATTTTCGGTTGACACAGGGCAAATACAAATTTTAAATGTTGGCAAAGGAGAAGTTTTAGAGATTAGCAACCCCTACCCCAATGATGTGATCAATTACATTCAAATTGGGATTACCACTGATTTGTTTTTGCTTAGGGCGAGCGAAATGCTTTACAACTTTGATTTCGATAAAAACCAAAACCAACTGATTGAGATTATTTCAAACCCTCAAAAACTTTCTTTTAAACTCAGTGCAGGAATTTTCGCTGGCAGAGAGGAAGTGACTTATAAGCTACAAAACACGGATTATAAGCTCTTTTGCTTTGTAATTGATGGTGCTTTTGAAATTGA
>SEDB01000462.1 GCA_004210715.1 Pedobacter sp. | reverse complement strand
TCATTTAAATGAATTTCTTCGGTAGTCATCGATTTTGATTTGATAACTGTTTTACCGTTGTTTCTTTTAATGATGTTTAGAATTTCCTGTTGAGCCTCTGCTGCATCATTTGCCCAAATAACCTTACCACCTCTGCGTTGAAAATTAGATTCAAACTCTGGCAAGAACTTATCTAAATTTTCCATCACACGCCACTTTACAACATGTGCTTTCTTTTTTGATGCTTCGAGGTTTTCGAATTTTGATAAGCCACGCTCAACAGCCGTATTGTATTTACCAATGTTATAATTTATGGTTTTACGATGCGGTAAATCGAAAGCTTTCTCATCAGATTTCTCTAAAAATTCCTCGGCAGTTTTCATCATATTTCAAAGATAGGAATTTCTATTACCGCCAAAAGTAATGTGCATAAAAAACCCCCGACTGGTTCAGCCGAGGGTAGGATATTTTATGGATTTATTATTGTCCCTGTTTTTTTTGGATTTCCTTTGCTATCCTTATCAACAGCTGGGCGTTTTGCTCTGTTAGCCAATTCCCATGCAGTGAAATAGGTAAGTTTAGCTCTTTTAGTTAGCAATGGGAAGTTAATTTTACTTACCTCATCGCCTGGTCGGTGGTAATCTTGTTCTAACATTCCATCATAATAAAAGATAATTGGAATGCCCAACTTAGCAAAGTTATAGTGATCTGAACGATAATAAATACGTTGCGTATCCTGAGGATCATCATATTTATAATCTAATTTCATTTTAGTGTAAGTGGCATTAACCTGCTCACTTAAAGTGCCCAATTCACTGCTTAACATGTTCGAACCTACTGAATAGATATAGTTTGCAGAATCTGGTTTACCTAAATATTCTTCCCCAATACGGCCAATCATATCGGTATTTAAGTTAGCAATCGTATTTTCAACTGGGAAAACCGGATGTTGTGAGTACCAATCAGAACCCCATAAGCCTTTTTCTTCGCCAACAACAGTCATGAAAAGAATGCTGCGTTTTGAGCCTTTACCAGCTTTTTTAGCATCAGTAAATGCTTTTGCCATTAACAAAACACCTGTTGTACCCGAACCATCATCATCAGCACCATTGTTAATTTTATCTGGCCCTTCAACTTCGGGCGTGATACCGATGTGATCATAGTGACCAGTCAATACTAAAACTTCCTTTTTCAATTTTGGATCAGTTCCCTCAAGGAAACCTAAAACATTTTCTCCGCGAACATCAGTACCTTTTTTCATCGCACTGGCAGAAATGGCCACATTAAGGGTTTGAGATGCTGGTTTGCCCGTTTCAGTAACTTTCTTTGTAAAAGCATCTACAGAAGTGTTAGCCGCTTTTAAAATTTCATTTGCGGTTGCTGTAGAGATGCTGATCACTGTAAATGGGTTTTGCTTTTTCATACGCTCAACTACCTCTTCTGTTCTCATCACTACCTGGCCAGCTTCTAAAGATGCTTTACGCTCTGGAGAAATATTATCAACAGCAGGATCAATTAAAATCACAGCTTTTGCTTTGTTTTGAGCCAGGTAATTCATCTTTTTTTGCCTCGCCATCATCGCAGCTCTACGATCAACTTTATCCGTAGCTTTTGCTGTCGGATCTCCGGCGGCAAAAAGGAGTACAACTTTACCTTCTACGTTGATGCCATCATATTCGTTGAAACCATCTTTAGAGATTCCATAACCAGCAAAAACAATATCATCAGCACTAAATGTAAAACCGTTCAAACCTACCGCATTGCTGGTAATAAGATAATCCTTATAGGCTTGCTTCGGTTGTCCGTTTATGGTAAGCATACTCTCACTAATTGCATAAGTAGCAAGATCAATTTTTTGGAAATAGCCACCATCAACTGGGCCTTTTAATCCAAGTGATTTAAAGTAATCGCGGATATAATCTGCAGCCATCCAAGCGCCTTTCTTTCCAGTTTC
>SEDB01000090.1 GCA_004210715.1 Pedobacter sp. | reverse complement strand
TCTCGTCTTGTATTCATATTTAGCGTGTGAGGCGGTGATGCAAAACCAAATATTGAAGTAGAGGTGCAATCGCATTTCTCAACGACTAATAAATTGATTTACTATATATTAGCTAACAAAAAGCGGCACATTTAGTTTTTTGGAGATGATCTGAGTGCTTTTCTAGTCACCAAACCATTTTCAATTTTATTGACAACTCTTTCTATTATCAAGACGGATAAAATAATTGCCAGCCTACTTGATTTTGACTGGCAATTATCGACACTTGATTCTGGTAATTTTTCTCGATAAAACGTTGACTGAATTAACAAAAAATCACACTGAGCTAGAGACCTTGATCCACTAATAGCACTAAGTTATAAAACTAGATTCAAGACACTACTTGCCCGTTTTTCCCTTTTTCGCAAACAGCTCAACTTCTGGTTTTGCCTGCTTGCCCTTACCAGACTGGTAATCCGAAGGTGCCTTTTTATCCTGACTCGCTTCCTTTTTCTTGTCTCTACTCATAAACTAATGGATTAATGTGTGATGAAAGTTTATGTCACCATTGCTTAAACAATCAGATGACTAACCGTATATGATGATGAGAAGCGCTACAGTTAAAGGTGAATAATATGAAATCACCGTTTGATTAAAGATACTACTATAAAATGGTTCAAAGCAGAAAAACTGTTATTAACCGAAAATTTATGTCATTTTCCCCTTTCTGGGTTAACAGTTCGGGCCATATGGCATTAGTGGTTCCCTGTGTAATAATTTTTTGTCCAGTCTGCGGATTTGAGATATCATCAGGAAACTGTTAAACCTGCCCTCAGCGAATTGTCTACAAACCCAACAGAAAACCTGACCACATCAAGTCTTTTAAAAACCAATTTCGGGTTCTCATTAAAAAACCTTATTTTTTGTTTATTGCCATCTTTGATGAATCCACACCTGATGATACTGTTATAGGAAACTACGACACCCGTCCTCATGAGAAAAATTAATTTGGTAATAAGTTAATTTCCGGGACTGAAATAAAGATAGGTAATAATACGAAAAATCAAAGTATTTATCTCGCGAAAAATCAAATTCACCTCGTTACCCGCTTTGAGAAAAAGCGACCAGGTAATTAGCGCCGGCCGTTCGCTCAATTGATGAAGTGGCAAGCTGCAATTTAGGCTGGCTGCCAAGATTTTTTAGCACGCTATATGAGAAGGCCTCCATGCTGCCGGGATCAATTTTGGTCATCATCGTGGGGTTATAGTCCCTTTCAATTTCGCTCTTTGTGTTTTCATTGACCTGGCGGAGCGTCAAGGCTTCATCTTTTCTAAGGCCATTTTCCGTGTTGGATTTATTTAAATGGTATAAAAATACCTTTGCCTGTAAGACAATGTTCTCATTGTGCATATTTACTTTAGTTACCTGAAATCTACATCAGGAATAGTGTATTTAACTGATCTGACCGAGTTTTTTTAGATGAGCAATGTGCGAGGCGAAAGCGGTAAGCATAGTTTTGTGCTCTAGGTATGAAATTTCAAATTCCCGGCAGGTCTCTTTGACAAATTCATTAATTTTTGGATAATGAATATGACTAATATTTGGAAAAAGATGATGCTCAACCTGAAAGTTGAGTCCACCCAGAAAAAAATACGCAAGTCTGCTTTTTGTAGAAAAATTAGCGGTGGAGGATATCTGATGTATTGCCCATTCACTATCAATTTTGCCTTGTGAGGGTTTAGGAAAAGAAGTACCCTGCACAACATGCGCCAATTGAAAAACAATACTCAAAGTAAAACCGCAAACTACCGCGGCAATCAAAAAACCAATTAAAGCTTTTGCTAGACCAAGCATCATTATGGGAAGAACAAGATAGACCCCTATATAGACCACCTTGGTGCTCCAGAATATAGCATGTTCGCTGATACTAAAATGTAGCTTTTTACTGCCATGACCCATTCTTCGGGAAAAGTACTTTTCGAAATCCTGGAATAGCACCCATGCGAGATAGGAAATCCCATACAAAAGCACCCAGTAATAGTGCTGGAAACGGTGATATGGTTTTTTCTGCTGATCGTTGTGCATTCTCATAAACTTGATATCAATATCATGATCCTTGCCATCAAGATTGGTATAGGTATGATGGTCAATATTATGTTTCTGCTTCCAGAAATGAATTGTACCGCCCATAATGTTAAGGGTGTAAGCGGATACTGCATTGATCCATTTATATCTTGAAAAGCTTCCATGGCCACCTTCATGCATCACATTAAATCCGATTGCTGCCAGATTGGCTCCAAAAAGCGTACATAGAAAGATCGATACCACCCAATGTTGGTTGGTAAACACCAAAAAAACATATATACCGAGGGCAGAAATAACAAATCCAAAGCCCTTTACAAATAGCATTTTACCACCATTCCGTGACTTTCCAGTTGATATAAAATAACCATTCACTTTTGATTTTAAAGAGCGGAAGAAGGGTGTTGACGCTGATTCGAAAGAAACTTTTGACATGGGACTTGATTTAACACCTGATGGTAATTCAACAGGTTGATTCCCATTGCATGCTAAAACAAAAAGAACACCTAACAATAGTAGGTTATATTTATACAACGCCCGGGGCGATAATTTATTGTATATGGGGTAATTTTATTATAAACCAGCAACATTCACTGCTTGTAGAAGTAACCATCTACCGCTATGACGGCCGCCTATACATATAGCATATATTTTTTAGCTTCACTAATGTACTTAAATAGAACAACTCCCAACATCTCAGCATCCTTGCCGATGGGATTGATCGTGTGTACTCTAGAAGGCTTCACTATGCGATAAGTGATAGGATCCCTTCTTTCCCGATGTTGCACATTACCTTTCATAGTATTTCTCTTAACGGTGTCCCATGACTTCATTTCTTTTCTGCATCATTCTTTCTGATGTATAACCGCTGTGGAACGGCCAGGAGTACAATTTCCAGATATAAACCTTTATCAATTTCATGACGCAAGCACTATCCAGATTTACCCTACAGATCTGCATTTCTCAATCATTACGATTCTTATGTGACTTGATTCCTTTTCCAGGAAAATATTCGTTTACGGTAACCCGATCGAAATATGATTAAGAATTTCCTGCTCAGCGTATCAATTAATTTGCAGAAATTAACACAATACTCCAATCAAATAATTACATAAAAACAGCACAATAGGTGAATTACCATAACTGTTTACGATACGAATTAAATGAAATCAATATTTCAAGAGGTCAGTAGTTCGGTCTGACAACTGTGATACAGTATTCAATAAATACTTGATATCATATGGCTTCCCGATAATCGCATCTGCGAGGCAATCAAACTCACTGATTTCCCGATAGGAAAGTGCTGTCAAAAGGATAACCGGCAGGTGTTTAGTGATGGGGCTGTTTTTTAACTCATCGCAAATCAATCTACCGTCTCCATCACCCAGCCGAATGTCCATCAAGATTATTTCCGGTTGAAACTTCAGAACAGTCGGAATGACCATTGCAGCAGCGTTTATGGCTTCAACCAGATAACCTTCCTCAGTAAATAAGAATTCCAAAGCACATAACATATGCTGGTCATCGTCAATAATTAAAATCCGTTTATTCATCCTTTTATATTATAGCAGGTTAGAAAACAATGTAAAAATACTGTTAATAGCCGACAGATAAATACGCGACTTTCACGCAATCTTTTTATTTTTATTATAAATTATCGATTTTGTGTCAAAAGAATGTGAAAACTTTCGCACATTCATTTTCTAACCATTTCAAAATGTCGAGTACTGAGGAACAACTTAAAAAAATAGTCCTGCAAAAATGCGAACTGAAAAAACTGTTAATCAGCGATTGCAAAATAATCTCGCAGAGGATTTTCATGCAGGACAAAAATTATCTCTCGGAAAGTACGATAAAAAGAATATTTGGATTCATGCAAGCACCGCCTGTTTTCTCACCATTTGTCTATGATAGTCTGGCGCGTTTCGCCGGATATGAGAGTTACAAGACATTCAAAGCGCTTCAGCAACTCCAGATCGATGAGCAAAATGAAGAGGTTGAAATATAAACAAGGAACACTCTCCGAGACAATAAAAACTGCTCATATTATCTAGGCAGACCTGCAAGGTTATTTATTGCTCCGAGTCCCTTTATTTGTTAATTTGCCATGATTCATTTTTTCAATCCCTTTTTTTGACCCCTTAACTCGCAGTTTGTAGTAATATCCTTTTGGACAATAGCTTTTGGATGATTTTTCTCATGCGCTCCCGATAATCCACCCCTAGCCACTTCAAATAATCCTTGGTCACTTTTGTTAAACATTTCCCATATTGCTTAATCCGGTAATCAATTTCCTTATCCAAAATCTGGCACAGTTCCATGGCTTTTGACAAATCTCCCCCGCAATTTTCAACACACATGATCGCATGTTGTCGGATGGAATCACGAATAACAATTTTGGCCTTATCACCGCTGTCCATCGCATGATGATAGGCTGAGGTTACATCAAATGCTAACTCCAAACTGTTGGGGAAAGCACTACGCATTTCCATGGGAATGGCATGGCTTTGCTCTACGGTGCGGTGCAGGTTTTCATGGTAGATTTCAGGATGGAGAAATACATGCATCCAGTCTATCTCACTGCTCCATTCTCCAAACCTTTCAATATTATTTCCCAGATCGGTAAGGGTAAAAGTTTTCTTTCCATTCAAACGTCGTGCGCCACGCCCCACCATTTGGTGATAAAGTGTCAGAGAAGTTGTGGCGCGATACAATATAACCGACTGAATAGAAGGTTCATCAAATCCAGTAGTAAGAATTGATACAGATGTCAATATCGATCCCTTAGTCTTTTTAAACCATTTTAATATGTCCGCGCGTTCTGCAGACGAGGTTTTATTGTCAAGGTGTCTAATCTGGAAGCCTGCTTTGGAAAAAGCATCTGCAACTCTTTTTGAAGCGAATATACCGTTGTTGAAGATGAGTGTTTTTTTACCGAGAGAATGTTCTTTGTAGGAATGCAGCAACAGGTCGAGCATGACATCCGATCCATACAATGCGTCCGAAGAACTCACTGTAAAATCCCCGGTCAACCCGGTAAGCAGCGAGTTGAGCTCGACATCATAACTTTTGATTTTTGGCTTTGCTAAAAAACCTCGGTCGATGAGTGAGGATATCCCCTCTCCCAAAATAAGTTCATGATAAAAGCGGTTCATCGGCAAATTTACATCAGACGAGAAAGGTGTAGCGGTAACACCAATAATGGCTGCGTTCTCAAATTTCCCAAGCAATTTGTGGAATGAATTGTGGTGTGCCTCATCAACAATCACAAGGCCAACTTCTGAGGTATTGATCAGTCCGTCTTCAATCCTGCGCTTCAGGGTTTCAACCATCGCAACATAGCATTCGAAACGATCTTTGTCGGATATTCTTTGGATTTTGCTATCCACAACCTTATTTAGAACTCCGCTCCCTTTGAGGGCTCCAGTGGTCTGAGCACAAAGTTCTATGCGATGGGTTAGAACGATAACTTTTTTTCCAAAAGAGCTGATAAACCGCTTAGCGATCTCGGAAAAAATCACAGTCTTTCCCCCTCCTGTGGGTAGTTGATAGAGCAGTCTTGCCTTTTGCGTTGGATCTGCAGAGAGCTTAGTGAAAATCACCTCCAAATCTTGCTTTTGATAATCGTACAACTTCTTTTTGCTTGCCGGTAACATTGGGCTCTCTATTTTCATCTCCATGTATTTTTAACCTTGCCATCTTGAAAAAGTTTTATCAATACGCCTTATCTTCCCATTTTTTTTTCTCCACCCAGGCGCTGACCTGATGTATCAAGATCCAAATCCACTATAACTTAGCAAACAACCTTTCCCACTTCTTCTAGCTGACAAAAAATCTTAAGAAACCCCTAGAGTGCTAGACCGATTATCTATTCAGTATGGTTTGGAGCCGTCTCCCTCTAAACCGTGTAAGATGAGCTAAATGTTCAGTAGGGATATTATCACCCAAGATTTCCCCCGGGGGGTAGTTCATCAATTCTGTCGAATATATCTTGAGAACTGCGATGAAGGGAATCGAAAGAAAGATTCCATAGATACCCCAGACCGCAGCACCCATCAGTACAATCACTATTAAAATAAGGACATTGGTTACCAATTTTATGCAGTGTGACATCATCACTGTAAACAAAATAAAGCATCTATACTTTTAGCTTCTTAACTATTAAAACCGAATCCATCAACAACTAAAAACGAAAGTACAGTTCTATCTCCGCTCTTTAACCACCTTAAAAAAGTCTTCCTTATAAGTATCTCCAACGGGAATAGACTGCTCGTTGATGTAAACGGTATTGCCATCTATCATTTTAATTTTTTCAAGTGAAATAATATATGATTTATGGATGCGGTAAAATGGCGGTTTAGGCAAATCAGTTTCAAGCTCCCTTAATGCCTGATAGGTGACGATTCGCTGCGAAGAGGTGTAGACCGAAACGTAATTTTTCAAGCCTTCAATGTAAAGTATATCATTGTAATCAATCTTGATGTATTTATTTTTGGTATCGCCTTTTATAAAGATGAAATCTTTGATCGCTGGCAAGGATGCATTGATGGTCTCAGTTTGTGCAGGAGATATAATTTGCTGCGCTTTTAATGCGGCTTTATAAAAACGCTCATAGGAAACCGGCTTCAATAGGTAATCTACCACATCTAAATCGAAACCATCCAAAGCATATTCAGGGTAAGCCGTGGTTAAGATGACTTTACATTTTCCCCCACAGATTTTCAGAAACTGAATCCCGGTAAGCTCCGGCATCTGAATATCCAGAAAAACAAGGTCTACTTTCCCCTCCTGTACCATGCTTAATGCCTCAAAAGCGCTTGTGGTGGTTCCCACCAGTTCTAAAAATGGCGTTTTGTTTATAAATGTGGCAATAATATCTGATGCGTAAGATTCATCATCAACAGCTAAACAGCGAATCATCGTTTTATAATTTAAAGTTGTCGTCCTATTTTGGGAATAAAATTTCCAAAGTTCATTCTCTTGCCTGGATAGTTTCCCAACCGAATGATGATTACGTTATTCTTCGGATTGACATAAATGAACTGACCTAAAATCCCTTCAGCAGTAAAATCATGAGCTTTTATCTTGAAATAGTAACCATTGTATTTTGTTTTCTTAATATCGGCAGAAGTGTTGATTTTCTTAAGTGCTGCTGTTGCGCTTAATGAATCTTTAAAATAACGATAATCATAACATGCCCACCATTGATTTTTATAACCTAATGCATCAAGCGTATCGGCATTTGTAGTGGTTTCAATCCATTTTTTTGAAATGATTTGATTTCCAACCCAATTTCCATTCTTTAAATACAAACTGCCAAGTTTGGCAAAATCTTTCGCCGAAGCATTTAAACAACAAAAGGCTTTGGCATTTCCCTGATCATCCAAACTCCAAAGCCCCTTTGATTCTGCACCCAGAGGTTGCCATAAATATTCTGTTAGAAGATCTTGAATTTTTCGGCCACTTGCCCGCTCCAAAATATTGGCCAGCAGTTGCGTATTTACACTTTGATATTCAAATCTCATACCTGGCTCGCCTTTCATTTTGAGTTTAGCAATCTGATTTTTCAGCGAGCTTCCGTAATACAATTTTGTGATGGCAGAAAAAGGTGTTTCCTTATTTTCATCGAAGTCAATGCCCGAGCGCATATCCAGTACATGCTGCAAAGTCAGGTTTTTAAAGCGCTCATCATTTTTTTCCAATTCCGGAAGGTATTTGATAACCAAATCATTTGTAGATGATATTACGCCTTTATCAATTGCAATACCAATTAAAGTGGCCACAAAAGATTTTACGACCGAAAAACTTGGATGAAGCGTATTTTGATTTGTATTATCTGCAAAACGTTCATAAATGATCGTATCATTTTTAATGATCATAAACGCATTGGTATTGCTGCGGTTAAGAAAGGTATCCAGGTAATTTTTTAGCTGTTGATGTTTTACCTGGTTGGTTTGAGATATGAACTTAAAAGGGACTTTAGCGGGCATTATCCTGGCACTGTTAAATTTACTGCTGTCACTCAAATCCGGCTGCCACCACCTCACTGCCCGAATGGGACCGCAGGCTGAAATGACCATCAAAACTAAAACCGCAGCAGAGAGGAAGATTTTTTTCGTAAAAGCCATCATATACTCAGGATTAAAGTTGCCTTATAAGTGTTTCCGTTATTGGAAATTAAAAGTTCGTGCTTGTCTGGATAAATCAAATCCAGCCTTCGATGAACATTTACCAACCCCACCCCACTCGAATGGTCTTTTTGTGCCCGACTGATTTTATTACTGACCTCTAAACTCAAACGCTTGCCATTAATTTTAAGCTTAATTCTTACAGGATACTTTTCATCATTCACTACACCATGTTTAAATGCATTTTCAACAAAAGGAATGAGCATTAAGGATGCAATTTTTTGTTCTTCAACTCCAACAGTTACAAAATCAACGTAAAAGTTAGGTTCAAAACGCATTTTAAAAAGTGCAATATAACTTTCCAGGTATTCTACCTCTTTGCTTAAGGTTACCTTTCCATCCGGACTCTCGTTCAGGGTATAACGCATGAGGTCCGAAAGCCTTAAAACGGCACTGGCGAGTTGATCAGAAACCGGAATAGCAAGCGAATACACGTAATTTAGCGTATTGTATAAAAAGTGTGGATTAATTTGAGACTTTAAAAAGGCCAGTTCCGATTTGACAACCTCTGCTTTAAGCTTTCTATTGGCAATTTCGGTTTTAAAGTTCTGTTGCACACTGTAAACGGCAGCAGGAATAACCAAAAAAGCAAGACTATAATAAATGTTATCGGCAATGTATTTACCCAATGGCGTTTCATCAGCATAATTCTGCATTCCAAACCAATGATCATACAATACCTGCTCAATTAAATATCGCGAAGCGATAAAAAAGCCAATGGTAAAAATGATGGATACTATGAGCTGGGGAATCTTTTCGCGTTTTAAAAATCTCGGATAAACCCATAAATAACAAATGTAAAACTCTACAATTTGGATGAAATTAATCGAAATATCAAATGCTGATTGGCGAAGGGTGACACCTTTAATTAAAGCCTCCCCATAAAAATAAGCCAAAACCGTTATCCAACAGGCGATATGAATAAATATTATTTTGGTTTCTTTCATGCTATAAATTTACTTCAAGCGCCTAAAGCCTGAAATTCTATTATCCCAACTGCTCAAAAAATTATCCCAACCTGTTCTTCTAAGTCTTTTAAAGTACAAGTAACATCCATACATTACAGGCAAAATGCCCGGAATTACCCAACGGAGCTGATAAATACCTAAATCCGGTTTTCTCATACATCGAAATAGCTGTTGTTAACTCGGGAAACGATTCCAGATAAACTTCGTTATAACCAAAATGCTGCGCCGATTCAATGCTTTTCTGCATGAGCGATTTTCCCACTCCTTTGCCTCGTGCTTCAACCGAGGCGTATAATTTTACCAGTTCCACACAACCTTCTGGCAAACCAGCGGTGGGATAAATGCCACAGCCACCAATTATTTTTCCATCTTCTTCAGCTACCCAGTAAATAGATTGTTCGGTTTTGAAAACATCGGATAAATGATCTGTTGTAGGATCGGTATATACGGTGCCGGGCTTATCGATTTTAAATTCTCTGAATATTGTTCTGATTACCGTTGCAAGTTCCTGGTTATCTTTTTCTTCTATTTTTCGGTAGGTAATGGCCATATTTTTTTCTCAAAGTTAAAAATCGTTTGTTGT
>SEDB01000461.1 GCA_004210715.1 Pedobacter sp. | reverse complement strand
GGTATAGTTAATTTTAGAAGAAGTGGCATCATGGCTAATGCCTACCCGGAATTTTTCGCCATTCGTTTTTCTATTAAAAATATCGAAGATTACAGAAAATACAATTGCATCGCTACCAGCGGAACTACTACCTCCACGATACCAGATACCGGCATTGATACTTGCATATTTGTATTGCATCCCCACGCTATATGAGGTAGTGTTTTGCTGTTTGTAAACCACCACTGACGGAATTAAATAACTGCCGTCACGATCGTACTGATCGGGAATTAAGGTTACTTTATAGCTCATATTTCCAGAAATACGCATGGGTAGTTTTGCCTGAAAACCAGATAAAGATTCGTCTGGACGATTGATGTGGTGTGCTGCCACACCCAACATAAATTTGCCGTAAACAAGATTGGCGCCCGCATTGGCGTCAAGGTAAAATCGACTATCTACGCTTGGCCGCTCTGCACCAGAAATGCTTCCGGGGATATAACCTGTTCCGATTCCAATCTGATCGCCAAATACCAGTTTATCCCAGTTTAACTTTTGATTGGTAATGCCAGCCTGCAAACCAAAAGACAGAGCAAAATCATCCCCACCAATAATATAAGAATAACTTGCCGCAATATTGTTTTTTACCAAATAAGCCGTTCCTTCTGTACTTCTGTTAAAAATCAATCCGACTCCGCTATTGATTTGGCCAAGATTTAAATCGCCCGAAGCACTCATGTAAGAATAATCACTTGCCAAACCCGACCATTGATTTCTGTACAAAGCATTAAATCTGATATCACCTTCAAACTGACCGGTTAATGCCGGGTTCAGGTAAATTGGCGAATTGTAAAACTGCGAGTAAATATGGTCTTGAGCCAAAGAAATTAATGGCAAAACCATTACAAGCATCAATAATATTATCCTTCTCTCCATTATCTTATTAAATATATTACGCCTGTTTTTCTTGCCGGAGATGAATCATAAGTCATCCCTTTCCAATCACTTCCGTTTATAAATTTCACATCTATTTTCCAATAATAAACGCCCTGCGGCTGATCTTGCCCTTTAAAAGTTCCATCCCATCCTTCCAAGGGCGCACCATCATCGAGCTGTGTAGTTTCCCAAAGTAATTGTCCCCATTTATTGAACACACTCATTTTCCATTCCTTAATACCCTGTCCTTTTGCTTTGAAAGTCCTCAGCTCATTCTTCGCACTGGCCGGCATAAATGAGTTTGGTAAATTTAAGTTTCCTGGCACACCAATAATCCTGACTGATTGGGTCGATGTGGCTGAACAGCCTTCTTTGTTCAATACTTTTAATGTTACCGTGTACACACCATCTTCTGCATAGGTACGGTTGGGATTTTGTAGTGTCGATCGTGACCCATCGCCAAAAGTCCATTCCCAGCTTACTGCATCAACACTGGCATCTTTAAAACCAAACGTGTAATTCGGAATGGACAATTCATTTCCCGGGCTTACTGTAAACGTTGATACCGGCGGATTTGCCGTATTAATATAATTTGGAATGCTAACCGTGTTTGTGCAGCCTAATGTGTTTGTGGCTGTTAAGGTTACAGTAAAACTTTTTCCCGAACCGTTAAATGTATGTGTGGGTTCTATCGCGTTGGATGTTGTTCCATCGCCAAAATCCCAAACATAGCCGATAGCATTCTGACTGTTGTTTTTAAATTTAACCACTACCCCATCACAGCCGCTGGTTTTATCGGCTGTAAAACTGACAATGGGTTGCTCCAAAACTTCAATTTCTTCTGTTGTTGATGCATTTGAGCAGCCATTGGAGGCGTGAAGCGTAATGGTATATTTCCCTGCTTTAGCAAAAGTATGTGTTACCACTTCGGGAGCAGTATGAGTTACCGCAGTGCTTCCATCGCCAAAATCGTAAACAAAAGTATTCGCTCCTTTGGTGTTATTATAAAAATCTACTTTTAA
>SEDB01000002.1 GCA_004210715.1 Pedobacter sp. | reverse complement strand
ATAAATTCGGGCATGATGAACAGCGATAATGACAATGTTAAAAACATAAGTGCGATCAATTTTCCCATTTTGATTTTATAAGCTTTCCAGGAATTTATATTTTCTTTATAAAGCTGGGCTGCTTTAGGATAAATCGCATTTGATACCGAAATGATCAGAATTCTGGAAGAACCTATTACTTTGTCGCAAATGGAATATGCGCCCAACCAGAATGGATTTCCCCATTTTGCTAGAGAAAAAATCATCAGTGATTGCTGCAGGTGAACAGAAATATTATTAGCGGTGAGGAAAAAGTTGTCCTTTCCAATTTTTAATATTTCTTCTTTATTAGGTATATGAAGCGTTAGTTTATATTTTATCATTACATAAGCCAACAAAAGTGCATAAGCTAGCGTGCTGGCTGCTCCAATAATAAAATTTACCCACTCTGAATCGTTTATTCCTTTAATAAATGCCAGAACCGCTAAAATTACTAAAGCCTTAGATATCAGATTGGCTATGTTGTAAACTTTTAACTTTTCGGTACCTAGGAAAATGAATAATGGGTTTAAAACTTCTGCTAAAACTATTGGAGAGGATAAAAGAATGAATTGATAGTAACGGATGTTAGCCCATTGTAGTAAAAAAATAAGGATTAGATAAAGGATAAATATGATGGTTCTTACCCAGATTGTACTGGAAACCACCTTGTTTAATTTGTTTGTTTCATTCACATACGTTGCCACATCCCTAACGCCAGATTGGTTGGTTCCATAATTAATTACAATGGATGATAGCCCGGAAAAAGTGTTTGCAAGAATGACCATACCAAACGCTTCGATACCTATTATGCGGGTAATGATGGGATACATCAATAAGATAAGCAATATGTTTGAAATTTGAATACTACTCAAATTGAAGAAATTCGAAACTATTTTAGTTTCCTTTAAACCATTTATGAAATTTGATAGAACTTGCTTCAAAACTTTTTGGAAGATGTTTGGCAAATTTATATAAATAAAAATACATTATCTCATTTTAAAATGTTTTACCCAAGGCGTAAGCTTGGCTTGTTTTTTGTTGCTAAGCGTACGAATTTAATGCCGTTTTCGCTGATTTTTTATTCAAACAACCAACAAATTATCCTTTTACAACACAAGCTGATTATATTTGGCAAAATATTTACCTCATAAATGATTGAAAGTAATAGTACTTATTTTAAGACAATAAGTATCCTTATAGATCTTCTTTTAGTGAATTTATCTGGCTATATTGGTTATGCGATAGCTTACAATACGCTTGGTATTTCCGATGGTAGAGGTATCAATTTTTTGCATATTCTGCTCATCAATTTTGTTTGGTTTAACGTTACCCAAATCACAAAAATTTACCAGGATATGTTTGTCAAAGATGCTATCCCGACCATTAAACAATCATTGTGGAGCCTTTTGATCTTAGGCGTAATCATATTTGTTTTAGTGTTTTACCTTCGCGATTTTAACGTTTCAGTTCGCCTAATTGTTTATGCAGCTATTATTTTTGCGCCACTATTTCTTACCGGAAAAATCGTTTTTCTGCTCTTAAGGCGATCGAGCAGGTCAAAACTTATCAATTATAAAAAAGTTGTTATTGTGGGAGCTGGTCCTTTGGGTATGGATCTAAAAAACCATTTAGAAAAGAACACACATTTGGGTTACAAAGTGATAGGTTTTTTTGATGATGCACCTGAAAAACAGGGATTAAACCACATCCTTGGTAAGGTAAGTGATTGTATTGAATATGTTAGAAATAGTAATGTTAACGAAATATATTGCGCTTTGCCCGATAGGGCACTTTCAAAAATAGACACTTTAATGCGGCAGGCAGATAAGGCTTTAATTAGATTTAAGCTTGTGCCCGATGTAAAAGATTATTTTAAGAAAAACGTAATGGTTCAGTTATATGGGCATTTACCTGTATTGAGTCCACGTACTGAGCCACTTGAAATATTCAGTAACCAGATTATTAAAAGACTTTTCGATATTACTTTCTCCCTATTCATCGTGATATTTGTGATGAGTTGGCTGGTGCCGCTGATGGCTATCTTAATCAAATTGGATTCAAAGGGGCCTGTGTTTTTTAAACAGCTGCGGTCTGGTAAAAATAATCAGCCTTTTTACTGCCTGAAATTCAGGAGTATGCAGGTAAATAATGATGCCGATTCAAGGCAAGCGAGCCCGAATGATGCTAGAGTTACGAAGTTAGGGACATTTATGCGGAAGAGAAGTATCGATGAGATGCCTCAGTTTTTCAATGTTCTTTTTGGCGAGATGTCCGTAGTCGGTCCGCGGCCGCACATGTTGCAGCATACCGCAGAATATTCGGCATTAATTGATCAATTCATGGTTAGGCATTTTTTGCTACCTGGAATTACAGGTTGGGCTCAAGTTAACGGTTTTAGAGGTGAAACCCGTGAAAATGGCTCAATGGAGGAACGCGTAAAATCAGATATATGGTATTTAGAAAACTGGTCACTGTTACTGGATCTTAAAATTACCTTTTTAACTATTTGGCAGGTTATTTTTGGCCATAAAAAGGCCAATTAGCAGGGGGCAAAATAACATTTGAACTAATAAAAGATGTGAATCAAATAATTTTACGTCCTTTGCGAAATCATTTCAATTATAAAACGATGTTAATGAAAAAAATTTTTACAGCCCTCTTTTTGATGTTTTTAGCCACTCAAATTCAAGCTCAGTCACAATACCAACCTTACTCTTACCAATTTTATCAAAAGTTAAACAGAGAGGTTTACAATACGGACACTCGTTTCCACAGTAGTCTGAAACCTTTTTTCATTGATGATAGTTTATTATTTGAACATGGAAAACAGCTATTAAGTATTGGTATAGATTCTACCAGGCATTCATGGGTAAGCCGGAAAATATTCAATGAACACTTGATCGATATTCAAAAGGCAGAATATACCTTTTACGCAGATTTCTTGCCTGACTTTCAAATTGGTAAGGATTTCTCTGGAAAACAAAACCTCTGGTTAAATACACGTGGATATCAAGTAGGCGGAACTATTGGCAATAAGTTTTCATTTTATACCAGCGGATTTGAAAATCAAGGAAGATTTGCAAAGTATTATACCGATTATGCCAGAACTAATAATGTTGTACCAGGGCAATCTTATAATAGAGATTATGGATCTAATGCTGGAAAAATGTCACTAGATTGGTCATATGTAACTGCATTAATTTCTTATACACCTTCCAAATACCTGAACGTAACAGCTGGTTATGATAAAAATTTTATTGGGGATGGCTACCGTTCGATGCTCTTATCTGATGTTTCTTCTCCTTATCCCTTTTTAAAACTTACCGGTAATCTTGGCAATGTTCAATACATGGCGCTCTGGGCATCACTGCAAGATCCTACGGTTCCTAAGTTATCTTATGAAGCAGGTAATCGTAAAAAAGGTGGTGTTTTCCACTACCTGGATTGGAATGTGAATAATCGTTTGTCGTTAGGTTTTTTTGATTCCATAATCTGGGGACAAACAGATGATTTAGGAAATGAAAGAGGATTTGACTGGGGTTATGCCAATCCGATCATTTTCCTTCGCCCCGTTGAAGCTTCAAGCGGATCTCCTGACAACTCTATGATTGGTTTAACGGCTAAATATAAGTTTGCAAAAGAAATTGTAGCATATGGTCAATTTTCGTTGGATGAGTTTGAGGCAAGTAACTTCTTTTCAAGCAATGGAAGTCCACGAAATAAATATGGATGGCAGCTGGGTATTAGAGGTGCTGACATTTTTAAAATAGAAAACCTAAATTATTTACTCGAATACAATACAGCAAAGCCCTACACTTACACCGGACGAACTCAAATTGTAAACTATACTGGTTATGCTGAGCCGCTGGCACATCGTTTGGGCGCCAATTTTAGAGAATTATTAGGAATTGTGAACTATTCATGGAAGCGATTTGATTTTACTGGTCAATTGCAGTATGCTAAATATGGTTTGAGTTTGAATGGCCAGGATTACGGTTTAGATTTGAGTATTCCTTATTCTGAAGCCATTAAACAAACAGGTAATTTCACTTCTCAAGGATTACGCACCGATTTGTACTACGCTGAAGGAAGGGTGGCTTATATCATCAATCCAAAATATAATCTTCGTTTAGAAGTAGGCGGAATATACAGAAGTGAACGCAATGCTTTAAATACAAATAATACTGGGCTAATTACCTTCGGATTGAGAAGTTCATTCAGGAATCTCTATACGGACTTTTAAGGTCACTAAATAATAACCTATGCCCTGCCCAAAATTATTGGGTGGGCGTTATTCATTTAACATCATTCGTAATAGCCAAGAAAAGCTTCGTAAAAAAGGGTTTAACATAGATTCGTTGCTTAATGATATTTTTATTGAATTTAAACATAGACGCTTGGTAATATCTTATCCATTCATCAAAGTACTTTTAAGTTTCTTCAAGAGGTTGCGATTCTATTTGCTGAAATTTAGGTGTTTGAGGTGATAGATTTGACAAATGGGTAATTAACTTTTATTAAAAGTAACCCACATTTAGTCCAAAAGTGAGCATGTCATTGGCTCAGTAGTTTCAGTCCATCTAAATTTTCTCATTAATATTTAACCTATTTTACTTACTCTATATCTCCATTTATTTTGACTTGCAGCAATAATTATGGTCCATTGTTTCCCAAATGAGAACAAATACAATGGCTTAAAGTAATTTTATCAAATCCATTTCTTGAGCTAAGTCATACAAAAAACCGATCACTCATTAAATTTTTGTTTAAGGGATTTGAGTTTGTTTGTAGTTAATCGCTTAGAGCGAATGATTACACAGCTTATTTCGATTAAGTATTTCAGCACCCTCCACCACAGTATCAGAGTATTCAGATGGCTAGACTCTATTGCACAAAGAAAGAAATGGAGCAATATCCAAAAATCTACTATAAATTCGAAATATCAATACAACGCTTTCGATGATAAAATATGGCGCTGGGCTGAGCCCATAAGACTTTTGATCACGCGAATTTGTGTCTCTTCTCATTTGCTTTAAATATTGGTTTTGAGAAATGTATTATGGAAATTAAATAATGAAGCGATATAGGACTTTACCTAATTAAATTTATCCATCCACTGAAAGTTTCCAAATCATCATTGAAATAAACCCTGTAGTAATAGACCGCTGACGGAAGTTCTTTCCCATTTGTCGTTCCATCCCAGGGTCTGAAAGGGCCATTGCTCTCAAAGACTACCTGTCCACTGCGGTTAAGAATTTTGATCGACACTTTTTGAAACGCATGGGCAGCAGGGATTTCCCAGATGTCGTTTATCCCATCGCCATTTGGCGAAAAAGAATTTGGAACCGTTATCTTTGGAAAAACACTTATAGATATGTTATCAACGCTTGGTAAACAGCCCTGTTCAGATGTAGCTGTTAATGTGTAACTGATGTCCGTCGGTGGTGTAGCTGTCGGATTTAAACTTTTAGGATCGTCTAAATAATCCGATGGAGTCCAATAAAAGCTTTTATAATTACCCGTTATTTTCCCTAGTAGGCTAGTTGATTGGCCAGCAAATATTTTTACATTTTCTCCAGCATATACGATTGGTTTCTTAATTAAGGAAATGCCTATGTAGGCATACTCGGTGCAACCTCCATTTGATACTGCGACTCTATAAGTTGTATTTTCGCTAGGAGTTGCGGTTGGGTTTGAAGCATGTGGATCAGAAAGCCCTTCAATAGGAGTCCACTCATAGGTTCCTCCACCTGAAGCCGAAAGCTCTATTGAATTTCCCTCGCAAATAGTTGCTTCCTGAAAACCAGTAATTATTTTCAAAGGGTCCAGGACAGTAATTGTAGTGGTATCGCTCGTAGAACATCCATTTGACATAACGGTCAAAATGTAATCCCCGGCCTCTTCTTTGGTTGCGTTTACTAGAGTAGGGCTTTGTTCTGTTGAGGAAAAATTTGGCCCGACCCAAAGATATGAATCGGCATCGGCCGCAATCAATCGAATATTTTCACCGACACACGCAGGCCCGGAATTTTCTGCTCTTGCTCTTGCATTTACCCTGATTGTAAATGTTGGGAATGCTACCCTGCAGTTTGTGGAATTTAAATTGCTTTTTTCTGCGGAAACCAGCCGATATTGATAAGTTCCTGGTTTGGCGCGTTCAAATATTGCATTAAATGCTGTAGTATTCTCTCCAATGATGTCATTCCAGCCAGTACCATTATTTGATTGCCATTGATATCCGGGATTAGAATACACATTATTTAAAACCTTCGCCTCCAATCGATACCTCCCATCAGTGTTTTCACATAAATTTTCATTTAATTCATTTTGAGAATTCAATTGTTGTGCCACTAAAGGCCCGCAAGGTCTGAAGATTATATCATCAAAAGCCACATCATTACCACTGCCACCTCTTCCCAAATTAATAATTTTCAAAGTTAGTTCAGTTTCATCTCCAACAGTAAAAACGGTGGAATATCTTATCCATTCTTGAATTGGTCCATCTGGTATCTCATTTGTAGCGTATTCTTTTAATATCTTGCCTGATTTCGTCTCGATTTGAAAAGAGATATTTGGCTTTATGCCGGAATAGTTTAAAAGATTTATGATCCAGCCAGAAAATTCGTAGGTTGTACCTGGGCATAATGCAGGAAGTGATGTTTGATAAATGATTCCTGGATCGATTGATGCATTTACAATCATCATATAGCCATTGGAATCATTTGGAGTATGGTTAGTTATTTGATGCCAGCCATAAGTTTCATTATACATTCCAATTGTATTTTTGGATATCGTATATTCACCATCATCCGGAGTTCCTGAAACAAATTTATAGGTTGTAGTGTTCCCTAATGCTTCCCCAAAAGCAGATGATCCACGATTGAAATCTATGTTAATCACGGAATTTCCAAAAGCTCCCATGCATTGTTGTCCAGCTACTTCAAGTCTGAGTACTGTTGCGAGCAGAAGCAAAAAAACGAAATTCCTTAGTCTCATTAAAATATAGTGTACGTTGGAAGCAAAGGCTTAGGAATCATGTTATTTCTTCAAAAACGCATTGTTAGTCCTATATAACCATTAGAATCATTATTTGTTCGCAATCCCTATACAATTGCAGCAACCGAAACATAGCTTTTAATTTATATATCGTCCCAATTTAAGCAAATGATAAAAAATTGAACCATTTTCTTGATATCAAAAATATTTTCGAATGCGTGCGGGACTGTTTCGGACACTGAAATTCTGCTGATGCTTTTTTAACAATAAATTGATGACCAGGAAATCAAAGGAGGCCGGTCAAAGTTTTTGATTACACACTCTGCTAGCAACTGATATCCAACATCTCAAAATTCAGGGTTTTAACCGATAGCTATGTAGCCACAATAATATTCGATCCATTTTGTTTTGTTTTTCTTTTAGTCCTATTGTACTATTTGGGACTAATAAAATTCTTAACACTTTTGTTTTGGTAATCTTTTCGGGACGATAGGTTATCAATTGGGAGCCTGACAGCAATGATGGGCTTTTTTAAATAAAAAGCAGGCAGTGATTATTTGCCTGCTAGTTGAAATAACTAATCTCGGGACGATTATTTATTAATTCTAAATTCTTTTCGCCGCAAATATATGACACAGGATGCGAAATACAAACATTCCTTTCAACCAACTGGCGGATGATGTAGGAGTGCCTTTCAAACTAAGCGAAGCAAAACCCTCCTTATAGACCCCACATTTAGAAAGGTAGCATATTGGTAATACGCATTTCTTTATACAATTGTTGGAACTGAGATCATCAAGGTTTTCAATGAATACTTTTTTTGGAGAAAAAAAGAAAAATGGGTTTGGCAATTAGTACGAAAAGGCTATTTATTGATCTTATCAAAGTCGCAATATTTACAAGTGATCAAACACCATTATCTATGAACCCTCACTCACATAAATTACTAATAATTCTCATGATGTTATCAACGGCGTCATTTGCTCAAAAGGTATATCAATCGGGTGTTTATCCTCGTCAATCTACACGACCTGGTGGTCAGATCGTCAAGGGGCTGCTTGTTGACAAATTTACCAACAATGGTTATTTTTGGTATAGTATCGTTGATCATGATAAAATATTTAAAATCAGTGTGATGAAATCCGAATTCGATAATGCTGCGATTCAATCCCATATAACCCTAGATAATTGCTTTAGGTTATCTAGTCAAAAATGGAAATGCCAGCCAACCAAAAAGAAGTCATCTTTGTTGCAGCGTAATGTATTTTTCGCAGTTAATCCAGACAAATAAAAATATTTAATTGAAAATTCCAACCCTGTCTTCTCTAGATTATTGATATATCAGATAACCATACCCCAGACAAATAGTGACAGGTGTCGCTAAGATCGGTTGCGAATTTTTATCTTAAGAATATAACTCTTCTTGCCACATTCCGCACAATAGTGAATAAGCAAATTTCACCTACAAAATGATAACCAATAATTTAATGATTTGGAAATTGAATGAGGCTTATAACTGCAAGCCATATAATATTAATTATTACGATAGTGAAAAAAGGCTATATGCGGAAATTATCGCGAAGCTTAATTTTGTTGGGTCAATTCTAACCAAATATTTAAACGATGATCCGGCAATTTACTCTTTCCATTCTTTTCACATTTTTATTAGCAATATCCGTTAATGCTCATCAAATTTTACTAATTGGTTCAGATTCAAGAGAAAATAATAAAAGAGGGAATGCAGATGTCATTATGATTATCACTGTTAAGGATAATGAGGTAAAGCTAACTTCAATTATGAGAGACACGTATGTTTACATCAAAGGTTATGGTAATCAAAAACTAAATGCAGCTTATAAACTTGGCGGGAGGGATCTACTAGTCAGGACTATCAATGCAAACTTTAAAACTGACTTATCCTCCACTATAGTGACAGATTTTAAAAAAACTGCTGAAGTGATTGATAAATTTGGAGGTGTAAAACTAAACGTTGACAAGGATATTTATCCATATGTCAACGGATATATACTTGAACAGGCCAGTGTTAAAGGTATGGCCGTTTTACCATTGACAAAAACCGGAGAAGTAACGCTTACTGGAGATCAGGCAGTGGCTTATGCGAGGGTTCGTGTAGCTGGAACGAAATATGATGATCATGCTAGGGTCGAGAGACAAAAGGAGGTAACTAAAGCTATGTTAAATTTTGCTATAAATCATAAAGCTGTTGCATTTAAGAATTTTTATGAACTCTGGTCATTGATTGACACCGATATAAGCATGACTGCCTTCTGGAAAATTTGTAAAATATTGATTAAGAAACCGAAGGTCCCTAAATCTCAAGTTTTTCCCGGTGTTAATAGTTTTACCAATCAACGCATAAAGAACGTTGGTTTAGTATTAAAAGTTAATGACTTTAGAAAAGCTTCGAAAACGCTGAATAGTTTGATAAAATAATGGTCTGATAAAAAAATAGAGGGAATCCCTGAACTATGTTACGTTCTGAATTCTTACTCATCAAAGTTTTTTGTGGAGAATACTTTTTGCAAATTTAGCTTAACATTACAAAACACCATTCATCAACAAATAATAGGCACTATTCGATTCTACTGATATTTTAAATCACCAAATATATATATCATCATTACCTTACCTAAAGGAATAGTTGCTGGTTATGAACCAACTATATCTTTAAATGTCTATTGCGCCAGCGTAAGGCAGTATATCTTCAACAGTATAATTACCACAGGGCAGAAATAATTCCCTTGTTATTAAAATAGTTCATTTGTGAAAGGTTATATCTAACAGGCTCTATTAATCCATCGTCAGCTAGCTAAGACTAAAACAAGGAATGTCCTGCCGATTTTGTTCGCCAAGAAACAAGGGCTCTGCTAAAAGCAATAACCAAAGTGTTTAATTGAGCACTTTTAGAAATCAAAAAACACCCTTATGGTTACATCCAAAACAGATCATCATTGATCGTTTTGAATCATATTTTTGTTCTTGAATTTAACGGGCGCTCTGATATCTACGTCCCCATGTTAATGACACCAAAGTTTTTCATTAAAGAATCTAATAATGTATTATAACGGATTAAATCCTGATAATTTAGAATTGACTCAAAATGCTATTAGTATTTAAGGGCTATTGATAAGCGGCCGATGTCAAGGTAATTTTATATAGTTAAATTTTGACATACTATATGTTAAATAGACATAAAATTATCGACACTATTCAAGCCTAAATCTGATGAAAATTGTAATTGTAGGTACAAGGGGGATACCTGACTTTTACCGGGGATTCGAGAAGGGTGCTCAATTTTTAGCTCGTGGCTTAGCAGATAAAGGGCATGAGGTTTCCGTTTATTGTGCTCATAATCATTCTTATCAAAAGACAGAATGGCAGGGAATAAAATTGATTCATATTCATGACCCTGAATATAGAATTGGATCTTTTAGCAGTTTCTTTTATGATTATTTTTGTTTTAGAGATCTTAAAAATAGAACATGTGACATTGTAATCCAATATGGCCCGTCTAGCGGAATATGGAGTTGGATGCTTCCAAAAAATGTAATTTTGGTCTCAAACATATCAGCTATAGAATGGAAACTTAAAAAATATAATACGTTGACATCAAAATTCCTTGGATTAGCAGAAAAACTTGCGGTTCGTTATAGCCATTCCATTATTTCAGATTCTAGCCTTAGCTGTGCATATTTAAGAGACCGGTATAAGAAAAGGGTCAAATTTATTCCTTGTGGAGTGGAAACAGTGGGGGTCAAGTGTCAAGTAGGGTTGGATCAACAATCTCTTAAATCCCATCGATATAGCCTATACATAGGTAGTTTAGAAAAACATAACAGGATCGAAATGATATTGGATGGCTTTGTTATGTCATCGTCTTCACAACGATTTATTGTTGTTGGAGATCATTCCACACCTATAGGCCGTTATTTGAAAGAAAAGTATAGCCATTGTCCTCGGATTGAGTTTATTGGAAGTATTTATGATAAAAATAGACTGGATTGCCTACGTTATTTCTCAGAAATTGTTTATTATGGACGTGATGAGCCCACATATTTGCTTTATGAGGCGATGGCTGCTAGCTGCTTGCTTTCTGTTTTCGAAAGCAGCGCGAATCAATATGTGCTAGGTAGAGATGCTCTTTATTTTACAAACTCAGCCCAGGTGGCTAAGCAACTAGAATCAGTTATAGCTAAAAAGTCAAAGTATAGTATGTTAATCGATAGTAATAGTAAAAAAACGGTTGAAATTTACAATTGGTCAGTAGTTATTGATCAACATATCAACCATTTAAACTATCTCATTTCATCTCGGAACGCTCACTCTTCGGTTACCAACCAATTAGAAGCACGAATTATCACAGTTAAATGATTATTAAAAGAAATTATATTTTTCAGGATTGGCAGAGTAACCATCATAACGCTAAAGGCAGAGCGATTATGGCATTTTTCAGGTGCGCTTCAATAATTGAAAGGAACATACTCTTGAAAGTTTTGTTTTTTTGGTATTTACTTCTCTATAAGTTTATAATTGGTTGGATTTTCAATATTGAGATTAGCTCAAAAGTGAACATTGGTAAGGGGCTTAAACTGGTTTATGGACACGGGTCAGTAATTAATGGTACGGCCAATATAGGTGAAAATTGTACTTTGCGCCATCTCACTACTATTGGTTGCAAGATTCTAGAAGATGGATCCTCCGGTCCGTCGCCTGTGATTGGTAATAATGTTGACATTGGTGTCAATGCAACCATAATTGGTGATATCAAAATAGGGGATCACGTTATTATTGGGGCTGGTTCTGTCGTTACCAAAGATGTTCAGAGTCATTGCGTTATTGGGGGAAATCCGGCTGTAATTCTTAAAATGATTTATAAATATCCTTTGACAGAGTATGGTGAACACGACACGCTAGCGCCTGCAACCTAGCCAAGCTTCCACCATTTTTTTTGTATTAGTATATTTCCATTGCCAAACTCTTGGTAGAAATTGTTAAGTATCGGAATACTTATCGATATTTTAGTTCCCTTGTAGTTTTCTATTGTCAAATTGCCACTCAATCTCTCTACACGCATATTAATATTTGAAAGACCCATTCCTACATTCCCAACTCTTAACGGATCGAAACCATTCCCGTTATCCTTGATAGTCATTGTAATACTGTCTTTAAGAATGCTAATTTCTAGATGAATTGTGTCCGCTTCGGAATGTTTAAGCGCATTATGAGCAATTTCTTTTGCTAAAAGATAGAAATCACGTCTACTTTCGCTCTTTGCTTTCAGTTGTGGGATATTCTCTGGTAGATTAGAACTGAATTTTATCTCAGAATATAGAAATAATTTAGATAATTGTTCTTGAATAAAGAAAATTACACTGTCAAGTTGATCGTTTTCTGTGCTTGTCGTCCAAATTATGTCATTAATTTTTGTAGAAATATCTTTTATCATCTCATTTAGCTCCTGAAATTCAGGAATTTCACCTCGTTTTTTACTAGCTAATTCCGAATATAATTTTATAGCAGATAAACCTGAGCCAAGTTCGTCATGAAGTTCACTGCTAATTCTCTGTCTTTCTAATCTGATCGCCTTACTCTGTTCTAGGTACTCATTTCTCTCTACCTGTTTCAAACGTTGATTGATATAAATCATTCGTAAAGCATAGGCCAGTAATAAAATTACAGCAAATAAGGAGACCCACAAGGCATGACGATAGTCATTATAGTCGAAAAGAAGCAAAGCAGAATTGTTAGCTAAAATATCAAAAATTGGACTCATTTCGAAGATTTATTTTGTAAGTTAAATAATACTTAAGATTATTTTTATGTAGATTAATTTGTATTATTTTGGTTAACTCTTCTGTATTCATAATTTTCTGTTACGTGCATTGAGCATTTACTAAATAAGTGATTTAAAAGGACATACTAAAATTTAAAATCAATTAATAACCGTTGTATATTAGCGGTGTTTTAAGGACGGTCCCGAAGTCCTACAAAAAGTTGTCTCTATCTTTCGTATACGTTACCAAAAGTTGAATACTATTCAACAAGCGCCCGTTTTATTAACGTTAAAGGGAATAGAGTATAGTTGTTTAATAATAACTCTCTAATTAATGTTTTTATGATTTCAGTTTCCATTGTTGAAGATCACGAGCAATATCGTAATCTTCTTGTTAAAGTTATCCAAGTTAATCCCTTATTTACTCTTAAAGGAGTTTATTCTTCGGCAGAAGAAGCTCTCCAGAAAATGCATCTAGATAAACCTGATGTAGCCTTGGTAGATATAAAGTTACAAAAGCTTTCTGGAATTGATTTTGTCCGTCAATCAAAATCTTATCTTGCATTCACTCAATTTTTAATGTGCACCAGTTATCAAAATGATGAAAATGTTTTCAATGCTCTAAAATCTGGCGCTTCTGGTTACATTCTAAAAGGGTCAAGTATGGAAGAAATTCACGCTGCAATCATTGATCTTTCCGAAGGTGGAGCGCCTATGAGCCCATATATTGCTAAAAGAGTTATCGGGTTATTGAGCGGAAAGCAGCATGAAAAGCAAGTTACCTTGGGTCTAACCGATCGTGAACTTGAAGTGTTATCTCTATTGAGCAAAGGTTTGTTATATAAGGAAATCTCAGATCAACTAGATATAAGTCCAAATACAGTAAAGAATCATTGCAAAAATATTTACAAAAGGCTACATGTTCAGAATAAGGTTGAAGCGCTCAACAAATTCAATCATTATAACATGAATACTTCAGTCTATAGTTTTACTTGATGAGTTGAAAACCAGTGGTATATGGAACTGTAGTCCTTTGGGGCTATTGATTCGATGGGATAAAATCTGTCAATTTATGTTGCATCCCGGAGTTACCCTAAAGCCTTAATTTAGGGTTATAACCACATTATATACGTCAAGATATTATGAAAAGTCGTCATGTTTTTATATTAATTACTTTATTGGTAATTGTAGATGCTTTGGCAATCAATAGTTCATTTGCAATCTTTTATTTTTCCGGGTTTTTAAAGCAAACTGACATAGGTGGAGCTGCACAATTTCTGGTGCTTATTAATTTGACTTGGCTGACTGGTGCGATTATAAATGGAACTTATACTTTTAAGAATGTACAGAAACAAGAATTGCTTTATAGAAAAGTGTTGCTCACATTCTTGGTGCAAGTGATTTTACTTTCAATAATAGTTAATCAATTGACTCCTACAGTTCATTTTACACTGAGGATATTTTTAATTTTTGTAGTCGAGATTTTTTTGCTCAGTGTGATACGTTTAGCCACCCAGGTCTTCGAAAGATATTATGTCAGAATGAACTTATTCAGGAAGAACATCGCCATTGTTGGTAACAACGATCTAGGTAACCGACTCGAAAAATTTTTCTTAACGAATCCGTTAACTGTAAATTTCTCAGGGTCATATAATTACCAACATGAGGAAGTTTCAGCTAATACTTTGCAGGCTGATGGTGTCCGAGATTCTATAAAATACGCCATCGAAAATCACTTGGATGAGGTATACATCACTGAGTTTCCGGAAAGGGGTAATGCCCTTGATGAGATTGTGGAACTTGCAGACCAGCATTGTGTAAGGGTCAAGTTCGTAACCTCCTTTATGAACTACCAGAGGGAACAGCGATCGCTTAAAATGTCCAACTATAAGTTAAATAATTACTATGATGGAATTCCGATATTAGTCAGTAGAAAAGAGCCTTTGACTAGACTTAGAAACAGAATTGTTAAAAGATGTTTTGATATTATCTTCAGCATGGCAGTCATCATCTTTGTTCTTTCCTGGTTATTCCCAATATTGATGATTTTGATTTTGATAGAATCAAGAGGAAATCCAATTTTTAGGCAATTGCGTTCAGGAAGAGATAATGAACCCTTTTATTGTTTTAAATTCCGGAGCATGGAAGTAAATGGAAGCAGTGATACCAAGCAGGCGGAACGTAATGATCCAAGAGTTACCAGAATTGGTGCTTTTATGCGTAAAACAAGTATTGATGAACTGCCACAGTTCTTTAACGTTTTTTTTGGCGATATGAGTGTGGTAGGGCCCCGTCCACATATGCTTAAACACACTGAGGAATATAGACAGATAGTGGATAAATACATGGTCAGACAATTTTTGAAGCCAGGAATTACTGGGCAGGCTCAGGTAAACGGTTTTCGTGGAGAGACGAAGGAGCATGCTCAAATGCTGGGTCGTGTAAAGCATGATATTTCATATATGGAGAACTGGACTTTAATTAAGGATATAAAAATAATAATTAAGACCATTACTAATGCCCTCGGTGGGGAAGAAAATGCGTTCTGATTTGTAATCTGGATTATGCAGTGCATAAGATTGTACGAAACTCCGGCTTGGAATAACTTTTGCAGAAATAAGCGCTCAAGCGATAATACTTCTGCAGTTTACCGTTTTGCAACTATTCTCTGAATAGATAGTTTATTCAATCATATTTTGGTGGAGTATGACTGTCGCCTATTCTTTGGAGATTTAGTGGAGAATCGTACCCAAACATGATGTGATTTTTTGTTAATTAATGATGAATCTTGAATATTAAACTTTTTTACTTCAATAAGTTTTATGAGCGTGATTTATTAGTCATAATTATAAGATAATAAGTATCTTGGATAAAACTATTAGCTTAAGAAACACGTATATATTTCTATATACGTTGCATAAAATAATGTGCGTCTTAATGATTTGAATTATGGGTAATCTATTTAGTCAATCTGGTAAGGGAATGAATTACAATTTGTATACCGGGACTTTGAATGAGTTATCGCTTGAATCCAAAACCGTCATCAATACCATCAATCAGTATTCGTATTGTGTAGCAAATGAAGATACTGAGTTTCGAGACGCTCTTGTAGGGTCTGATATTTTATTGCCTGATGGAGAGGGTGTGGTGTTGGCAGAGCGAATTCTTACAGGAAGAAAAATCAGCAAGATTTCCGGTGCCGATCTCCATGAACATATTTTAAATTCATTGAATAAAAAAAATGGTAGATGCTTTTATCTAGGGGCAAATGATGAAACACTTAAGAAAATTAAGGCTCGTATTAAGCAAGAGTTTCCAAGTATAGTTGTTGGTTACTATTCTCCTCCTTTTAAAAGTGTTTTTAGTGAAGAAGACAATATCAAAATGATAACAGCAATTAACGATTTTGGCACTGATGCATTGTTTATTGGATTGACAGCTCCTAAGCAGGAAAAATGGTCCTGGCAATTTAAGTCTCAAATAGATGCAAAGTTGATATGCGCAATCGGGGCTGTATTTGACTTTTACTCAGAGACAGTTAAACGCCCGAGCGATTTCTTTATTCGTTACAAGCTAGAGTGGTTGGGCCGTTTAATGAGCAATCCAAAAAAGATGTGGAGAAGATATATTTATTATGGGCCAATCTACGCCTATCATATAATCAGACTGAAGTTTAACGTTTAAATTTGTGATCGCTAAAAGTGTCAAAATAAGGTCTTATTATCTACCCATAACAGTTTCTCTGTTAGTTAGCGTATCAGAATAGATATGAATTAGTCTTTTTAAATTAACCTCAGGAGTGTAATACTTTTTATAGGACATAAGTGCTCCACTTGCCAATTTTTGTTTAGCCTGATTATCAAGATTGTCAAACTCAAAAAGCTTTTCTCTTAACTCCTGCGCATTGCCTGGTAAAAATGTAATACCATTTATTTGATCTTTAACAATCGAAGGGACATTCCCAAGATCGGCAGCTATCACTGGCTTTCCTAAAGAAAAAGATTCAATCATCACCATTCCAAAGGTTTCGTACCATTCCGAAGGAAAAATAAGTGCTTTAGCGCCATCAATCATTTTTTCTATTTCAGTTTTTGAGAGTTGACCGAGATACTCAATATTTGCTGAACGTTCTACTGCCTCTAAAACAAACCCACTGAGCGGACCTGTGCCAGCAATTTTTAGAGCTTCTGAATGATTTTCGAAAGCTTTTAGTAAAGTTTTGATCCCTTTTTCTTCACTCAATCGGCCGATAAACAGGTAATAGTTGCCCGTGTCATTTGCATGAACAAATTTCTTTTGATTTGTGAAGTTAGGCTTTAGAAATGTTTTGGTATTTACATTTAATAAGCCAGACTGCTCAAAAATCTTCTTACTATGATCACCTAAAAAGATCATAGAATCCACCAAGCCCCATGTTCCTATTTTGCGGTGCAGATAATTTGTAAGGGCAAGCCAGAAAGTAATGGCTTTTGACTGCTGATATACTCCTCTTTTAACTGCAGACCAAGAGAAGGATTCTTCCAATGATTTCAAAAATAATTGGTCATCAAAATACAAACTCCCAGATGGACATAATAGGCGATAATTATGAATAGTCATCACAATGGGCACCTTCATTCTTCTTGCGGCATACAATACGGCTGCAGTACCGGCATAATGAAGGTTATGAATGTGAACGACATCGGGCCTGAAAAACTTAATCTTTTTAATCACCTTAAAATAGACATTGGGATTAAAGGCCATCAGCAGCACTTTTGAAAAAGTAGAAGAAGCATTTCGGAAGTCCATGAGCTCAACTTCATGGCCATCACTTTGCAGAAGTTCTGTCTCATTTTGAACAACAGCATCTTCTCCTCCATGCATTTTGTAATAAGTATGGACAATCAAGATCCTCATCAGTCTGCTTTTCTTATGTTATTGGTAAATTTGAGGAAATCATTTTTCAGTTTACGGACAACCAAAGTAGAAAAATCATAAGGACTTTTAATCTGCGCTTGAAGCTTTGGGCTAATGATATTTGTGGGACAGAATCTAAATTCTCGATTTTTTCCATCATCTACTGGTGTGATCAGGTAGTTAACGCCTGAGGTGTTAGTGGATTCTTCATCAAATCCAATATTGGCCACTTTAGATAGCGTAGGGTAGATAACTTTTAACCTGTTTTCTGCCACATGCGTTTGCATCTGAATATCCCAAGTAGAAATCTTGCCTGATATTTGTTTCCTAAGTAATCGTATCAAATCTGCGCCTTCGGCATTGAGACGTTTTTTAAAGCCGGGAGAGGTGTTCATCATTGTTTCTAGTTCCTGATTATCCCAAATAACTTTGGGAAAACGATTGGCCCACCCGGCCCATCCATAGGAGCAGAACCGCTTATAGACGATTGTATCATAACGATATTCTCCTTTTTTAATGGGAAACACGTAGGCGGTTACGCAGAACACAGATTCATCATTATTGTAAAAATCCAAAGCATCAGTGAGGTACTTAATGTAGTTGGGGCTTACAATCAGATCGTCTTCAACGACAATAAAGCGCTCGTAGTTTTCGCTTAAGAACGTTAACCCGGTTCTGAAATTAGGACCTGTACTATAATTGTATTCTCTGTAGTGCTTAATCACGGATTTAAATCCATGCAACTGATCAATATAATCACGGACTTCCTGGATCGATTTCTGACCGGACTCATCTTTTGCTCCATCACTGAAAAAGATAATATCCAAGTTCGCGCATTCTGGATTTTTTAATAATGCTTCGATGCACCTTTTAAGCTTTGATACCCTATTATAGCAAAACACGCCAATGATTAATGAATTTTCCATTTTTTTAAATTTTATATTAAATGCCTTTCAGATGAAGGCTATCTGTCTAATTACCCATGATAGTATGCCCGATCCATAAATGAAAAGTTTTTTGTAATTAGGCGGTTATTAATTTTTTTATTTTTTTCCTCGCAGCTCTATAATAACTCACAGCATAGTATTTTGTAAATTTCGATAGTGTAAGCCTAGGAATGCCTAATGAATTTCTCAATATTTTGGTAAATGCTTCTTTGTTCAGATCTAGACCATAATTATTTTGATTTAGAATTAGCGTTTTATATAAGTCAGCTAATCCAAATGTCTTTTCAGATGGAAGATGCCAAATGGCTACCTCTGTATCCTGTTTTTCCACATTTCGGTAGAATACCGGATTAGTCCAGAATCTTTTCATCATGTCTTTACGCGGACTCGAAACGAAATTGTTTTTATGATAAATATAGCTTAGCGTCTGTGCTTCTTCGTTAAATTTTGGTAAGCCGGCATTGTATCGTGATATTAGTTCTGGCCACAATTTGGTAAAATCTTCAAAGATAGTATTGATATTTTTCACATTGGCCAGAAAAAATTCTCCGTAGTGATACCCTGGAATTTCATCGACTTTCTTTCCTGATAAGTCTTGGTACAGTTCCTTCATGTCTTTCCTGCTCAGGCCATGAATGACCAAGTCAGTGCTGCAATCGTCTTCAAAAGAAATGAAACCCGAAGGTGCAGCAATTTCAAAAAGTTCATCAATGTTTTTTGAAAATACGCAGTCAGAATCCAGTATCAAATATTGATCGTTCGAATTCTTGTTGTTTTTAGTAATATATTCTAGTATAGAAAATTCAAAAAACTGGTTTTGGAACATATTAAAATATCCCTTTGGCGTTTTGTAGTTAAATTCAGTGTAGATGATTTCAACATCGAGTTCTTGCAGTGATGCTCTGATTTCTTTGCCATCTACAACAGGAAAAACATGAGTATTGCTGAAAAGGATATGTTTTTGAGTTTTGTTGAATCGTTTGCTTGTAGCAAAAAACAAAAGTATACATCGCCAATAGATATATTGATGTTTAAGTCCAGATGATTTCTCGCCTGTCTGGGGATAGATGCTTTCTTCTCCAATGGCATCGACACAAATCCAAGTACATATAAAATTCATTTTTTTCTAGTTATAATTGATTAATTCGATTGTTTTCTGATGGGTTTGCGATACCTGATCAGGTGTTTTGTTAATTTGAACATTTAAATTATTTCTTGTGTTTAAAACAGATTTTGTCCGCTCGAGATAATAAAGACAAACGCCTATAACTCCCCAAAAAATCAATGGAAGCACATAGCTAAAGGAAAAAATTAAACCCGCAAGAGAAAATGCAATCAAAATGCCTGACTTTTCATCAATATTGCGAGAGAAACCTTTATATCCTAAATAAAGCAAATAAAAGTATTTTAGGATTAAACCTAAAAATCCATGATAGAATAACATCTCCATAAACCCTTCATGAAAATGTTGCCCGGTTTTTTCAGGCCACCAATCTACTAATGGATTTTTCATTTCAAAGCCTTCAAAAGTCCATCCAAAAAATGGTCGTTCTAAAACCATTGGAAAGTATACCCTCCTTTGATCAGCCCTAAATTTTCCCGTCCCGTCCTCCCTTGTAGGATCCAATATTTCACTAAACCTCTCCCCGAAAAATGTTAAGATGCCGGGAAATAACTGTGAAACAATGAAAGTCAGTACTAGAACGCCTATAACTGCCGAGATGAATATTTTTACGGTTTTTGGTATAGAGATAATCCGATTTCTCACTGCAATAAAGAAATAAATTCCCAATGAAAAAAGACTGCTTGCCCAAACGGAACGATGCTGATGAATCACGATGATAACTACGCATAACAAAAAACACAAGAGTGCATTTGTTGCTTTTTCCTTAAGATATTTATTTAAAAACCATATTAATGGAAGAATTATCATAAATATACTTCGCGCATGAATAATTCTGCTGTCGCCCGAGAATGGACCATAATCATCCATTTCCACGCTATTCAAGCTAAAGGAGAAACCGCGACCATAGATCAGCATAAAAATCAGGTAAATAGCCAAATAGAATTTCGCTATAAATTCAAGTATATTAAGATCGTATGAGCGACACAAGGCTTTTACAAATATAATGAATATTGCAGGGAACAATATAGTATACAACGTTAACTGTTGGAATACAGTTCCATAATCAAGCATAGATTCAAATATTAATTTTGCCACGAAAAAGCTAACGATTCCTAGATATATTTGCTCGCTTTTTGTGAGTTTTTGAAAACTGATAAGAAGAAGCGCATAAATCAGCAGACTCGTTATTTTTTCGTAAAGCAGTATAATCACTGAATTAGGTAAAACTAGCCAGGAAAAAATGTTCTCCATCAAGAAGAAGGAAAAAAACAACAAAAGCAGTTCTTTTACTTCAAATTCATAATTAAATAACCGGATCACGTAGCCCATCAAAATGCACTTTTTATTTTTCGAATTACTTTTGGAATAATGTGTGTCATTTGAAGAACATTAAGTACTTGATTGAGCATAACGGTTTTAACATGTTTCCTCTCATCGATCCATTTAATAGGCCTTTCTCCTTGGAGATACATGCTTTGAAAAATATCTTCTTTTTCAGGAATTATCTGACGATAGATATCCGCTTTTTTATCAACAAGATCCTTATTGATATATCCCAGATGCTTTAACCTGAAATCAGTGTTATATTTAAGCCCCTTAATACCTTTAACATTTGGCGAATCAATAATAAGATTCTGAAAATATCCAGTAGGATTTTCACGCCACATAAGCCTGTCATGTCCTGCCGAGTAATTTAGACGATACAAGGATCCTGCAAAATGCTCGCGGTCCATGAAATGAAAACGGCGAAAAGCAAATTTATTAAAGAACTTGCTGCTCATCAGCTTGTCGAAGTCTGCACGAGTCAATTCTGGTTCGAATATTTCATCAATATCAATCCATAGGCACCAGTCAGGTCTTCTTAACCTCACTCTTTGATATAACAGATTTTTATCACGACCTTCATTATATCCTTCGGTTTGAATGATGTCAACAACTTTGGGATGAGACTTTAACTTTTCATAAGTTCCATCAGTTGACCCATTGTCCAATACAACGATTTCATCTGCTATTTTTTCAAAACAAGCTAACCATTCTTCTGCGAAAAACATGCCATCCTTAACCCGTAACATGATTACAAATTTTGCCATTCTCTTAAGTTTTAATCGTAATTTTCTCTCTTCTAAATTCTTTTGTCATCTTTATTGGAAGCAGCTTCCAAAGTTGCTCACGTATTTCTGTGTCTGTTATAAGTACCAGTGCGAAATAAAAAATGCTAAAACCAATTCCATTGATCAACAGGTTAATCATCCTCATTTCAGCTGGAATTATGAGCCTTGTTATCTTGTTGATTATCCACCCAGCCAAAATAGAAAACGGGATGATCAACACCCAATTTTTTAAAATCTTGGCGATTAATTGCTTTCCCAAATATCCAAGTTTGTTCAACCGATAAGAAAAGAAGGTAAAGTCTACCAATATACTGACCATTAACATTACCATAATAAGGCCTGTGATACCATAAAATTTTCCGGCAAAATAGAAAAGTACGCCAGAGATTATTCCTTTACAAATATTAATGTAGCTATTCATCTTGATATCACCTAAAGCGTATCCCATGTTGGCCATAAAGTATCCGATCTGGGCAAAGAAGAAATTCCCTATTAATAAAAAAATTATTGTATCTCCAATGTATCTGTCATGCCCTGTCCATAGTGTAATCAAGGTGTGATAATTAATGCAAAATATTAGCCCAATAAAAATCGCGGCATAGTAATAGTATTTAAACTGAGTGTTGATCAATGACTGTATTTGACCTCTGTCGCCTTTACCATTAGCATGGGATATCAGTGGCATCAGAGCAACCGAATGTCTTCCAATTAATGTTTGGGACATTTGAATTGGTCTCTTGTTGATTTCGAAGAGCGTTATCATTGAAGGGGCAACAAATCGAGCCAGGACAATCATATCCAAGGAGGCGGAAAATCCGCTAATGATCCTGGATATTGATGTAAATGAGAAAATCTTCACGAACTTTTTAAGATGAGAACGATCAAAATCTATGAAAAGATGAAGTTTTTTGAGTACGCTTCGCAAAGCCATGTAATTATAAACATTAATGTAAAGCGCTCGCAACATGTTGGCAATGGCAATTGAAATTACGCCATAACCCAGGAATAAAAACGTAATGTTCGTTGCTAGGAAAACGACATTGCCAGAGATTGAGGCGATCGCAACATGGAAAGGATTTTGAAGCCCTTGATTAATGCCCGAAAGGCTGAAAGACAGTAAAGAAAGGCCGGTAGCAATTATCGACACCATCAATGCAGTTTGTAACCCATCATATTTCGATACGTCCTTATTTATGATAGTACCAATTAGCATGTAAAACACAACACCCGCCAATATAGACAGTACGAAGATAGCGGCCGATGTCATTATGCCGGAGCCAATCGTCTTATTGACCTCTCCGTGCATATTTTGGCCGTAATGTTGAGCTATTTTTTGTTGTAGAACATCTCCAACTCCTGGATCTGCAAGCGTCATCCATGCCAAAATGTTGCCCGTGGCTAACCAAAGTCCAAGAGTTCCGCTCTCAATTTTAAGCAAGTAGAGTGGCAATAAAATAAGCGCATTGATAATATTGGTTATCACATAGCCATACTGAAAGATGAAATTCCACTTTAGTATTTTCTTGTTCATTGATTTGGACGTTATTCTATTAATTTTGGGTCATAGCTACCGCCATATACCATTCCCGATCCGTAGCCATATCCATAGTTGTTTTTTCCAAAACCACGTTGAGATACCGCATTAAACACAATTGCGGGATTTGGCAGATTATTCAATTTGATGTTGTCGTCTATGCGATCGATAAAAACCTTTGGCGTGTACGCATGCCTGATTACAAAAAGTGTAGCGTCGCACATTGGTGCAATAGAGTACGCATCAGAAACAGGGCCGATCGGTGGCACATCGATTATTAGATAATCGAACTGCTCACCGAGGTCTGAAAATAATTCTGCTACTCTTCCGTTTAAAATCAATTCTGCAGGGTCAACAGGTAGCTTTCCTGTAAGAAAAAGGGAGAGATTTTCATTTACGATTGAATTGGCAATTATGTCTTCAATTGACGCCTTGCCTTGTAAAAACTCTGAAATTCCTATCCGTTGTTCCACGCTAAACTTTCGGTGGAGGGATGGGTTGTTTAAGTCAAAATCCAACAGCGCAACCCGCTTACCAGTCATGGCCAGAGAAACAGCTAAATTTGAGGCTACAAAACTTTTTCCTTCTCCAGAAATAGCTGATGTGACCATTAACCTTTTATTCTGCTTGCCAACTCCAATATAGTGTAATGTTGTTCTTAAACTCCTAAATTGTTCAGCAATTAAAGTTCGTTGATTACTACCAATAACAATTTGCTTAGCTGAGGAGTTAGTACTGATCTCTGCGATTACCGGAAGTTTCGTCAGCGATTCAATTTCGTGTTGAAACATCACATTGCGCCTCATCTTATCTTTTAGAGTGACAAACGCAATACCTAATATACCTGCCCCGAAAATAGCTGCGAGGTATATCATTTTTCTTTTCGGACTAACCGGAAACTCCGATGATTCAGCTTTACTAACAATTTGGCTATCTGACCCGTTTGCGATATAAGATAACGCCGTTTCTTCTTTCTTCTGTAGCAAGAATGTATAGATCCCGCTTTTGATTTGTTGTTGCCTTGTAATATCAACTAAATTACGCTCAGTCTCCGGCATTGATTGTAATGCCGACGAGTAGCTACTGGTGGTACCTGATAGGTTATTTCGGCTTGCGGAAAGGCTGTTTCGCTGGTTGCGGAGGTTTTGCAGAATTTGAGGCTTGATTTTATTGATCTGATCATTGTACGCTACCATTGCAGGATTATTCTCTCCTGTTGTTTTTCTCAAACTCTCTGCGTTCAGTTGAAGTTCATAAATATCCTTAACCATTTGTGTGAGTCCAGGATCATTGATACCAGCAGTAGAGGGAACAATTCCACCAGTCAGATCTTTCGAGCGAACATAATTCTCGACTTGGTTAAGTACGGATAATTGCATATTGATCTCACCAATTTTTTGATCGTTCACACTGACATTCTCAAGGTATAGTTTACCTTGAGTACCAACGTCGACCGCTCCGTTGTTCGATTTATATTTCTGTAACCTATTTTCAATATCAAGTAATTCCTTTTCAACGGTCATTAACCGGCTGTTAATAAAATTCTGTGTGTTTGCCGCAAGAAGATTGTATTGATCTATTGCATTTTTATTATAAACCAGCAAAATGCCGTTTAAAATATCTTCAGCTCTTTTTGGATTTTCATCTAAAATTGATACTACCAAAATTGTAGAAAGTTTGTTAGCCTCGGTCACTTTTACTCCACCGGCAATTCTTGATGCAACTTTTGTAGGTAAAGTGAGTGCAAAAGAAAAATCAGTGTTTTCAGCGACTGTAACTTTTCGATTCCGAAGAAACATTAAAGTTCCATGCTGCGTTTTATGCCACTTGTCATAGACATAAGTTTTGCTATCTAAAGTGATGCCATATTTGGTGCAACTGAAACCAATCTTGGCCTTTGTGGGCTTGATTTCATTGGGATCGAGAACTATGATTTTCACTGGAGAATCCTCATACATTATCCGGCTCGCTAAAAAACTATCCTTATAAACGCTCGCGTATAGTGATAAATCGTTTACCACCTGATTTATTATCGGACTCGAAACTATTACCTCCCGTTCATTGTCGACACTTTTCTTTTTAGGAAGGGTAGAGGACATTGGATCTTGAATACTTGTCTCCTCTGCACCTTTCCTTTCGTTAATCAAGATCTTTGCTTCAGCGCTATACAATTGTGGCGTAATTTGAAGATAAACCCAGGCTCCTATTATTGAAACAATAAAAAGCGATAAAAACAAAGGCCAGTAGGGTAGTAGCCTAAAGATTAAAAGTCCCCTGGCGCCTGTGCTGCCTGAAGTGTCTTCAGTTTTTCTAATGATGTTCATAACTATCTTGCTATACGGTCAATTAGAATCGCTCCAAATGAGAGTGCGCTTAATAAAATAGGGATCAGTGTTGAGCTGCGGGTGGAACTGGAAACTTTAGCCTTATTCGCCTCAACATAAACTATATCATTTGATTTGAGATAATAATAATCTGAGCTGAAAATTTCATTGGAGTTCAGATTTATTCTTTTGATTTTCTTAACCCCATCTTCTTCTCTGACAATCATTACATTATCTTTTCTCCCATAAATCGTAATGTCTCCAGCCTGCCCAAGTGCTTCAAGAAGTGAAATTTTTTCATTTGGAACGTTGACCACTGAAGGCCGACCTACTTCCCCCAATACTGAGACTTTAAAGTTTAATTGGCGAACAATTACAATCGGATCTACAAGTAATTTTTTATCCACCAGTTCTTTGGTGATTTTTTCGCGTATTTCATTTGTAGATAATCCGCTGATTTTCATCTGGCCTAAAATTGGAAACTGAATATTTCCCTCGTTATTTACCAAGTAACCCGGGGATTGAAGGGTAGCCCCATTTACCCCAGAAGTACTTACAAAAGAATTGTTAGGCTTATTAAAGACCTCTGTAGCAGTAGGGTTTAAGCTTGTCACAGCAATACTTAGAATATCATTAGGCTGCACCAAACTCTTTGATGATAAGTTACTCGCCTTTAGAACGGCATCCTGCTGATCAATAAAGTAAACTGTTTTTTTTGAGCTAGCGCATGAACTCAAGTAAAAAATTGCAAATAATAGTGAGATTTTAGATAGAATATCGCGTATCCCAAAAGTTGTTCCTGTCATTTTACTAAATTAAGTTTATTAATAATTTGTTTAAAATCAAATACTTAGAAAAAAGTCGTAACTTTAATCCAGGGATTCAACAAATTAAATGACGGGACTGTCTAGGTAGTATACGTTTATTTTACAGAGTTAGTTTTCCTGCAGAAAAAACATATCGTTCCATTTTACATTTTGCCTTAAAGCAAATTGTTCATAAAGTTAATAAAAATATGTCCCGGATTTTTATAATTTTTTGTTTTAGCTTGTGCCTGTTGAGCTGCACAAAGGAAAAATTACTTCGTCAAGATAACGAAAAAACAGGTTCTATCGCTCCTAAAGGCAGATTTCAAACTTATGGTCTGACTGCGACTGGTTTGGCTGATGACACAAAAGGGCTACAGAAACTGGTCAATGATTCATCAGTTATTTATTTACATGCGGGGATTTATTTAATCTCCGAGACTATTTCATTACCCGCTGGAGTACAGCTTATTGGCCAGGAGGGAACAATAATTGTTGCAAGTCGCGAAATGCGTAATACTTTACTCTATAATGGGAGGTTTTTATCTGCTATAGAAGGCGATGATGTTCTAATCAAAAATATACATTTCAAAAGTGAAAGTGTCGATTTTCAATTCAGCGAATGGAATAATGCCTGTATTTTCATTCTCAATTCTAGAAATGTAGTAGTAGAAGATTGTTTATTTGATTTCAAATTCCCCTACTCCTCAATTGGCATGGAGGCTGTATGGGTTAGTGGTTCTCAGTCAAAGAATAATATTATTCGGAATAATGACATTCATTCTTTGGGGATTAAATATGCTGAGAATGGAGCAGACTTTACCATCGTTGAAGAAAACACCATCACCAATTCATACTCTAATGCGATAACTGGCAATGGCAATAAAAAAGGGGATGAGGTTTTAGGATCTCAAATTAAGAAAAACGTTATCTTGAATGCAGGAAGAATGGGCATAGAAGACTGGGGGAATACAGATGGGACTGTGATAGATGGAAACCGTTTGGAAGGTACAGGCGTTGATCCATCACAAGCTCACGATGGAATTGGGATTTCTGCTGTCGGAGTGAATGTTTTGATTAAGAACAACCAAGTTACTGATAGTAAGATTTACGCGATTGAAGCTCGAGGGAACTATGGGATTGAAGTTTCAAACAACATCCTCAAGAATAGTTCTTCTGCCACGGGCATCATACTTAATTTCACTTTCGCCCAGCCCAAGATAAATTTGAATGCTGCTAACGTTCATAAAAATTTGATCGAGAATTGCGAAAAGGGAATTCATGTTTTTGGTGATTACCAAGCCCGAATATTTATTGAGAATAATGTTTTGCGTGACATCATTTCGAAGGCCATTTCCTTGGAGTCAGGAGCACAAGAATATGAAGTTCGGATCCTAAATAATCAATTTTTTTTCGATAAAAAAACTGAAGCTGATCGATTCGCTTTTTTTAGTTATACCAAATTTAAACCTGGGGAGGCAAAGCAAATGGTTTTCGCTGCTGATAATAGTATTGAATATGCGGTTAGTGCTGCCGGTGGGCCTGGGATGGACTTTGGGTTTGTTATTCGCACCGATCACATGACGGTAAATAATCTATTTGTCCAGGGAAACAACAACCGCAATTCCGCAAACCATCCAATATTGGCTTTGAGTGACCTCGGTGGTAAACCTGACCGCTGTAATTTTACAAGTAATAAAGTGTATGGTGCTATTGTGGAAACGGCGGGCTTTACAAATCTTGTTCAAAACGATGTTGTAATTACGCCATAAAATGTGCGGAAGTGTGAATCAAATTGTGCAAATCTGTATAGTTTTACCCCCACCGGTTTTATTGCTTCACAACAACACAACCATAAGGATTATCATAAACCTTTTAATTTACAAGTTGTTAACTTTAAGTGAATTAATAAATAAAATCATTATGAAAACGAAATTATTGGGTATTATGGTTATGCTGTTTTTATCTCTTGGCTTTAGAGCAGACGGAGATATCAACAAAATTAAAAACAAAAAGACTTATGATGCAGCAGCCTTATCGGAGTTAACTAAGAATCTAGAGTATGATTTTGATAAGCCGGCAGTTAGAGCGGCCTATTATAAAAAACTCGATGAACTTGCTGATGCTGTTAAGAGTGAAAATTATGTCGTGTCTCTTAGAGGTCATGCTGACGGTATTGGTGCTTACAAGTACAATTGGGTGCTTTCTGATAAAAGGGCAGTTAGTGTTAAAGATTACCTAGTTAGTAAAGGGGTAAAAACTGATCGTGTAGTGACTACACCTTTTGGGAGCACTATTCCGATTGCTTCTAATAAAACAGAGTCGGGCAGGCAAAAAAATCGGAGGGTTGAGATCTCTCTTAAGAAAATATCGTAATCTAACGGTCTTAGGATACGTCAAGTCTAGATCCACTGGAGCAATCACCAATATCGAAAAGATAACGGTGTTGTTCCAGTAAGTTCTTGTTCTTCATATTATCACAAAGTCAAATTGGAGTGATGAGCTTTTCACTTCACATGTTCCAGAACTGTCTGCATCATTTTGATTTTAAATCAGTCCCAGCGCTTAGAATTGCGATTTTACAGATCAGTAGTCATCAATCAAAATATTACCATCAATCTTATCAAGAATTAGGCTGTCGATGGTGTCATCGAATTTTCTGGCAAATAAATGTGGCGAAGTGGATATTTTTTCAAAATCGTCCGCATTGAACAGTTTAGGATGAGCGCTTTCAGGAGTTTCCCAAATCATAAAATGCTGGTTATTTTGGCTTGTCCTGGAATGTAGAATAGTATCTCTGGAGTTTCCGATAATCATGTGTATAAATACCTCATCGGCTACGAATGTGTTCCTATGAAATTTCAAGTAATCTAAATTTTTCTCGTGGAAATTCAAAATATAATTTAACGCATACATATCCAAGATCATCCAAGCTGATCCTGCAAAGCCGGTCATATTTAAAGGTGTTTTTCTCGTGAATGTCTTGCAATATCCGGCAATCAAATTGAGTGCTCTTGAGGAAAGTCGTTCATGCCATTTATCGCCAAAGTAATATTTATCTATTCTGTAGAGGCCACCGCGATCTCCGCCGGGCCACCTTTCAAAGTTAGGGAGAGGTGTAAAATCTACGTATACTGATTTTGGGGATTCCGATAGAATTTTATTAATCGTTTTATTACTTTTAATTGGGTAATCTTGACCACTAAGGACAATAATTCTATCAAACAAAATTTCCTGCATTTTAATTTGTTGCAATCCTGATAGAAGTGGTCTTACTATTCCGTATCTGCCCCAACGAGCATGAAAGCGTTCGAGAAAAGTCAATTTATCAAATTGATTAAGCTCATCAAAAGATCTAAGCTCAGCTTTAATATCAATATGGATAAAAAAATGAGATGATCCATCGTTTAACCTGGATACTAATCTGACCAGCTGTCTCGGATTTTTGTGTGCCATTATCAAATAGGCTTTTATCATATGGTCATATCGGTTAAGACATTTTTGATTCGGATTAGATATACACTTATTCAACTTTCCGTCTTAATGGAAATCAATAGAAATTCGTTTTTTGACTAGAACTTATTTCTAATAAATCCAGCCAATGTTCAATAAAGGTTTGTCAATCATGGAGCAGCGCGGGTTAATGCGATTTGATTTGCTGTCATGCATACTATCCAAATGCAATGCCATACCTTTTATGTAATTTATCATTCCAAGCAGATCAAGAAGAAAACTAAATTTCGCTGTCCGGAAAAACTAAGGAACGCCTATTAAGAATAGCTAAATTTCTAATAGGGTTAAGATAAGTGCATTCTAAGACGCTTATCTTAACCATTATTTCCAGTTTTTTCGATTGTAATCAATTAATTATATTACATCTACCACTTCTTTGGATTGAATTTCGGTTTTGTTCAGATCTTTATCCATTTTAAAAAATTCAACCTGTTCTTTTCTCAACTGGTCAATTAACCTACCTTCAGGAAGAATAACATCGTCATAGGTTAACACTTGATCCTTCGGTATATCACGTTTTAAAATGCAATTTTCCGCTACGCCAATCGGCAAAAGGTTTTCTAGCTGGGTGGTATCTGCATTTTCGCAGAGACCGTAAGTCATAAATTCACCAATTCCGTCTAAGATTTCACCCGCCATCAAATCAATTTTAGCCGTAGCAACTACCTCAACATATGGCTTATCCAGAGGAGTCAATGCAGCATCTTTAAATAGTACAGCTCTGGCTACAGTTTGTGGAACTTCAAAGTGGCAAAGATGATATGGGGTATAAAATAGATACAGCGGTCCTTCGCCTAATTTGTAAAGATTCAGATAGTGCTGTTGAATAGGATCGTCGTGAGTTCCAAGCACAAAAACGCCGGGCGATGGCTCAGCTCCAACAATATAATCAACAATGCCTGGGCCATTTGTAAGTTCTTCGAGCGGATATTTATCAAGTACATCTTTAAGGTGAGTACCAGAAGGTACCGTTGGCCCGATCATACCTCTCTTAGCGACACGCATGCCCGTTCCATTGGCTACGATCGCCTGCTCAAAGGAAATTTTACTTCCATCAGCAAATGATGTTACCATTACTGGATTTTGACCCCATTTTTCAGCGAATCCTCTTTGAGTTTCAGGGTTCCTGTAAGGATCATGAAGCCCTTTAATGTTTCCAATCAACACAGGTTTAACGCCAAGTGTTTTCACAAAGCGATACAAGTTCATCATGACCCCAGGTTGATCTCCATCTGCATTTGTTACTATTACCCCAGCTTTGTCTGCGTAAACTTTTAAGATCGGACCAACTGTACCATCTAGTTCAGCATCCATAAGAACAATATGTTTTTTATTTTCTATAGCACACATTGCCACTTTTGCCGCATATTCAACTGCACCGGTAACTTCGATGATGGCATCTATACCTGCTGCTTTGCAAAGAAGAGTTGCGTCTGTAGTAACACTGTATAGTCCATTTAAGATGTTTTTATCCAATTGCTCTGTAGAGTCCACCTCGTGGCTTTCTTCTATTCCGGCCTGATTATAGGCGAACTTCGCCTTTTCTATATTTCGGTTAGCGATGGCAACCAATTCCATTCCTGGTACATATTTGCAAATCTGCAAGGCTATGCCCTTTCCCATAAAACCAGCCCCTACCAGGCCAACTTTAATTGGTTTATTTTGAGCCGCAAGCTTTGCCAGGGCATTATCAACTATGATCATGGTGTGTTAAGTTAAGATTTGATTTATCCATTGTTTGATTGATTGACGCCATCACCAATCAGTGAGTGAGACTGGTCTTTAGAGGATACAACTTCCGGCTCAATCGGCCATTGGATGGCGAAAGCAGGATCGTCCCAACGGAAACATTGTTCGAATCCCGGTGTATAAAATTGTGTTACCTGATAGGTAACATCGGTACGATCTTCCAAAGTAATAAAGCCGTGGGCAAATCCTTCAGGTACATAGAGCATGCGATAATTATCAGCGGTAAGTTCTACCCCAATCCATTGTTTATAGGTTTCTGACTCTTCACGCATGTCGACGATCACATCATAGATTGCCCCGCGGGTACATCTTACTAGTTTTGTTTCTTCAAAAGGTGCTTTTTGCATATGCATTCCCCTTAGCGTTCCTTTCTTGATGTTGTAGCTGATATTATTTTGTACTGCATTTGTATTTAGGTCGAATTCCTTGAACTCGTCGCTGCAATAGGATCTGGAAAAAAAACCTCTTTCATCCGCCAAAGGCTTGATGTCAATGATAAAGGCTCCTTTTAATTTAGTTTCCGTGAAGTTCATTCTTTGCTGCTATTTATTTAGTTGATTCGGTTTCTTTAATCTGTGAGAACTTAAATGTCCATTCCAGATCTTCATTGATAAGACTTTTTTCCTGTAAACCATTGAGAATCCTGAGTCGCATAAATGGAGAATTGTGAAAATTAATATTATCGAATTCCATACCAATCAAACCATCGTAGAGTTCTCTGATGGTATCATTCAGGTTGCAGAGTGGCTGAGCATCAGGAGCAAGCGATTCAAACAGTGAAAAGTTGACCTTGTATGATCGCTCATCAGGTGTCGCATTTTCATTGAGATCAATTTTTACACCTGGAATGGCTAAAGACACTGCCTTTGCCAGATCAATCACCTGATAATTCCAGCGGCTACTGCCCGCATTAATTGCCAGAAATTGGCCTCCATCTGTTGCTTGCCTTTGGATAGCCCAGTTAATTGCCCTAGCCATGTCTTTGATATGGATTAAAGGTCTCCAAGGACTTCCATCACTCAGGATTTTAATTTTGCCGCTGCTAACTGCTCCAGCGACAAAGTCATTCAATACAAGATCAAGACGAAGTCGGGAACTCATGCCACATGCAGTTGCAAACCTTAAGCAGGTGATGGTGAAATCTTCATTAGCAAGTTCTTCTAGATCGCGTTCTGCATATACCTTTGATTTAGCATAAGCAGTTAGTGGATTAAGTTGGGATTGTTCCGTTTTAGCCTCTCCATCAGCTTTACCGTACATGCTACAGCTTGATGCAAACACGAAAGAATTTGCACCCGCTTTTTTTGCCTCAACCGCAATTTTAATTGCAGACTTATAGTTGATGTCATAAGTTACTTCTTCATAACGATTCCCCATAGCATCATTGGAAATCGCGGCCAGATATATTACTTTATCTATACCAATAAGAATTGCGGGATTTAATGATCTTACGTCGCCGAATATTTGCTGATCAAGTTGGTTTTCCGGCAGAAATGCAGAATGAGTAAGTGAAGATGCAAAATATCCCATGTCATATCCGATCAGTATAGCTTCAGGATGATTTTTACGGAGATTTGCCACAACCTCTGGGCCTATATAACCCATGTTCCCTGTTATTAATATTTTCATCAATTATTGATTTATGAGGCCTTTATAGAATGATTTTGTTTAAAGCTATATTGTGTAACAATGATTCCCAATGCCATGGGGCTTTTCCCTGTTGCCAAATATCCTCTAAGTAAGTCTTGTCTCTCAAGGTATCCATTGGTTGCCAGAATCCGGAGTGTTTGAAGGCATTCAACTGCCCATCCTTTGCGAGATTTTCCATAGCCTCTTTTTCCCAAACCGAATCATCATCCTCGATATAATTAAATATTTCAGGCTCCAAAATAAAAAAACCGCCGTTGATCCAAGGCATTTCAGATCCATCAGGTTTTTCCTGGAATGAATGTACCGTGTTCTCGCCTTCTCCTAAATTGAAAACACCAAAGCGGCCTGGTTGCTGGACAGCGGTTAGTGTGGCATACTTTCCGGTTGCCTGATGGGCAGCAATGGATTGAGTAATATCAACATCACTTAGACCATCACCATAAGTCATGCAAAATGTTTCATTATCTAAATATTTTTCTACTCTTTTTAATCTACCGCCCGTCATGGAGTTATGCCCGGTGTTTACGAGTGTAATTTTCCACGGCTCGGTCTCATTCTTATGAATCTCCATGGAATTTGTTTTCATGTTAAACGTGACATCAGAGTTATTTAGACAGTAGTTTGCAAAATACTCTTTGATTACGTGACCCTTATAACCACAGCAAACAATAAAATCATTAATTCCGTGGCACGAGTAAATTTTCATAATGTGCCAAAGAATTGGTTTCCCACCAATTTCAACCATAGGTTTGGGCCTGACGCCACTTTCCTCGCTGATTCGGGTTCCTAACCCACCAGCCATAATCACTGCTTTCATAAATTATATTTTTTCTTAATTCTTGTTAGTTTCACTAATCTTACAGAGGGGCACATACAGAATAAAGCAGTTGCCACATCAGTATATTTTACACTATGTTACGCTGAGGAATGGGCTTTTAATATTAGTTAGATTCACTTTTTTAACAAGTATTAAAAAAGGTTAAACAAATAATACTGACTGGTTTCTTGAACATTAGAGCGCAGCACTAAATTATCCCATATTCAAGGGTAGGACAATAGCCCTTTTAGACTATCTTCATTAAGATGAATACATGTTATTGTAAAAAGAGGTATCGTTTTTTGCGGATATCGATAATAAGGGATTAATGGGAATCTGGTGGTTTACTATGGGGTTATTGTAAATGAAATTTCAAATATTATAAAAACACGTAAATATTTTCAAGATTTCATTTTTTCAATTTGACTACAAAATTGTCATTGGAAAATTCGCTACGAGTTTGTTGAACTGTAATTGAATTTTCTTTTACTTACATCATATAAGCATTTGGCGACGTTAAAAGATAATAGGTCAGAATTACATCTATCATCAATGAATTTTCGTGCTTTTTTTCCCATTTCTTTGCAGATTTCTGGATTATTTGAAATAAAATCAACAGCTTCTGTCCATGCCGCGGGATCTCCATATGGAATTTTGATCCCTATTCCTTCCTTCTCGACATCGATCGGGAAATATGGATTATCTGAAGTGATTACTGCTTTCCCCAAAGCCATTGCTTCTAATAACGAGGTAAGCCCCACGGTGTAATTATGCTCATGGCAAGAAATAACGGCACATTTGCTTTTATATACTTCCTGGGATAAAAACTGGTTAAGGTTCGGTGTATTTTCAATAATGTAAACCTCTACGTTGTTATACTTATCTCCATAATCGAGTAAAAGTTTTTCGTTGTTCATTTTGCCATGCTGCTTTGTGGTATAAATTCTAAGCGAGCTATTTATAGAGGCTGCAAATCCCTGAATTAAAGTGGGGAAGTCTCTGTTCTCTCTGCCGGTCGAGCAGAAATAATTACCGGCGATTTCAGCCTTAGTCTCAGAAATAATTTTATCGAAATAATTGATGTCAGGCCCCCAGTGCATCTGAACTAATTTACTTTTTCGAGTAGTTTTATTTGACAATGTTTCTTTAATGTGAAGCTCGCTAAACATAATAAATTTATCAAATCCTCGATAGTAGAATTTCAAAAATAAATTTCTGATTGGATTAGTAGATGACTTTAATGCACGATGTTGCCAGATAACTATTGGTTTGTTATATAAGCACAATGACCTTAGAAAGACCAATAGTTCAAGTCCATGTGGAGTAGATCCGTAGATCATATCATATGATTCATCTAAAAAAAGGATTTTAAAGGCAAGCTTTATGGCAAGGATCATTCGATTGCCCAAAGTGGCATTACACCATAAAAAAAATGGCGAGGTACTGCGGCCGCATCTGTACGTTTTAGAAAACGATGATAGAATAGCACATTCATAGTTTAAACTTATTTGTCAAAATTCTTGGTTGTGATGATCTTCCAAATCACATCTTATTTGATACCTGTTTTTGGAAATTTACTTCAATCAACATATATGATAGAAGAGTACGCTGACACTCTTTTCATAGTTTATTACTTGAAGTTATTTCATCATCCATTACTGAGCTGGACCAGCAAAACGTCAATCCTAAATCAAGTAACCTTACTTTGTAACCCTTTTCCAATTAAAATATATCTGAGCAAACAGTTCCCTAAAATATCAATCAGATATGCTGGACGTCTGGAAAGACAGATCGTAGTTTTAGAGGATTGGGAATTGAAATCAACCGAACTGCGTTCTTAACATTAAAATTAGATAAGACAAATATATGTTAAAAAAAACCGGTGCTACAAAAATTTATTTCACTCTTCAGGAATTTTTGGAACAAAATAAAAGTGTTTAGTTGAAACAAATATTACCACATTTTTATAATCGTTCGGTTACATTGATGAATACCTCTCCCACGATGAATCTCTGTAGCGGTCTTTAAAGTCCTTTTATTTGATTTTTTAACTTTCTGCCTTGATTTTAAGCATGCGTTTTATTGAATAATCCAAGATATATTTATGAACAGACAAGATATATTTATGAACAGACAGGGTTATGGTTGTATGATATATTCTACATTTAAACTGTTGAATATTAGGCATAGCCCTATGGGGCTATTGCTTTGAAAGGCGAAATGCAGGACTTTCGTACTGTTAATTTAAACCAAAAGCACCTTTACTTGCATTTATCTCAAAACAAACATGAATAAGAATTATTATTTTTTGATTGCATTTTTATTTTTCTTGAGCTCGTGTGGCTCGTATAAAAATATCCCATACTATCAAGACCTTGATCGTAGTAAAGCGATAATTGAGGATGTCAAAAACTTTTCGCCCTTGACCATTAGACCAACGGATATATTAGCAATAAAGGTGAGTAGCAGAACGCCGGAGTCTTCATCTATTTTTAGTTACGAACCCAATAATCAGCAAAATGCAATTCCAGGCTATCAGGTTGATACGAAAGGGAATGTTCATTTGCCTGTAATTGGTAGTGTGAAAGTAGAAGGGTTAACTACAACTGAGCTTCAGGAAAAGCTAAACGTAATGTTATTGAAATTCTACAATGACCCAGTTGTGAATGTGCGAATATTAAACTTCAAAGTGAGTGTATATGGCGATGTAGAGCGTCCAAATGTATATAGCCTTCAAAATGAACGGACGACTATCACCCAGGCTTTGAGTATGGCTGGGGATTTAAATATAACAGCAATGCGGAAAACAGTTATTCTGGTTAGAGAAGAAGATGGCAAGAGACAATTTATTCCTATTGATCTTACCTCAAAAAAAATATTCGAATCACCATATTATTACGTTCGTAATAATGATGAGATATATGTTCAGCCAGATCGCACTAAATATGCAACTGTAGATCGTGGTTATAGAACCGCCACTCTTGTATTGTCTGGCCTATCGATAATTGCTATTGTTCTCTCAAATATTTATAGATAAATCTTATGAGTACACAACAAGCACAGTTTACTACCTATATAATAGGAGAAACGAAGAAGAGTGAGGAAAATTGGAAGGAAATTCTGGGGAGGTATTTATTTCACTGGCCATTATTTCTAATAGCATTGGTTCTAACTCTTGCACTAGCATTTGTCTATTTGAAACGCTACAAGCCTATGTATGAAATCAAGGCGACATTAATTGTGAAAGATGATAGCAAATCAACCAATTCTAAAGGACAACCGCTTGATGATATCGGATTGACTAATAATTCTCAGTTAATAGATAATGAGATAAAAGTTTTGAAATCAAGACAACTTGTTAATAAAATTGTGAATGATTTAGGTTTATGGGTGACCTATTATAGAAAAGATGGTTTATTAACCAAAAGTGATGGCTTATCTTCTGTTGATATGTACAAAGATTCGCCAGTTAAATTTGTACTTGTCAAGAAATCTGGAAAATTAGACAATGAAGGTGTGAAGATAAAAATATTGGATGCAAAATCATTTACTCTTTATCTACCTGATAAATCTACGAGAACTGCAACCTTTAATGAAATATTCAAAAGCTCCTTTGGCAGTTGGAAACTCATTCCTTCCAATAATATTCTTCAGTCAAAAGATAAGGTTTTATTCATGGCTATTTCTGAACCTGAAACAAAAACTTTAGAACTTCAGCAATCAATTGATGCAAGTCTGTCAAGTAAACTGGGAACCGCTATAGATTTAACAGTTTCTGATGTTAATGACAAACGTGGAAGGGATGTTTTGAACGGATTAATTTCAGAGTACTATGCATCTTCGACGAATGAAAAAAATCGTGAGTTAAAAAATACCTTGGAGTTTTTAGATCAAAGACTCGCCTCATTAAATGGCGACCTTTCGACAGCAGAGTCAGGGATTGAAAGCTTCAAGAGCAGTAAAGGCTTAACAGATATCAGTTCACAGACTAAAATCAGTTTGGAGAATTTGCAGGCAAATGACGCCAAACTCAATGAAGCAAATCTACAACTTAGTGTAATTAACGGAATTGATAGTTACGTGAACTCTAGTGCGAATAGTAATCGAATTCCTTCAGCAATAGGTATCAGTGATGCTGCATTATCCAGCTCAATCGAAAAACTATCAAACCTTCAACTGACTCACGATAAAATGGCTGCTGATATGCCAGAAAGTAATCCAGAGTTTGATCCAATTAATCGACAAATCAAAACCACACGAGCACAAATTAAAGAAAGTGTGAAAAATATCAAAAGTAATTTGCTCGATACTAGAAATAAATTGCAGTTGTACAATAATAAATTCGAATCGTCAATCAGAGATATTCCATCTGATGAACGCCAGTTCGTAAATATCAAAAGGCAACAATCTAGCAAGGAAAATACTTATACCTATCTGCTTCAAAAAAGAGAAGAGGTCGCTGTAAAGTATGCTTCAAATCTGTCAAACAATAGAATAGTTGATAATGCTTACTCTGAAGAACCAAAGGATCCAAAGGCCTTAACCTATGTCATCGCGTTTGTGTTCGGATTGGGTTTGCCGATCGGCGTTGTTTATGGAAGGGGGGCGATGTCAACAAAAGTCATCTCAGCTCACGATATTTCTGAAATAGTTGATATTCCTGTGGTAGGTGAACTTCCTTATGAGAAGTCAGCTGAGTCTACAACGATTACTTCAAACAAGCAAAATGCCATAAGCGAGGAATTGCGTGCTTTGAGAATAAAACTTTATTATCTACACGATAAAAAAGAAACTGGTAGGGTAACATTAGTAACTTCAAGCATATCGAAAGAGGGTAAGAGTTTCATCAGTGCTAACATTAGCAAGGCGTTATCTCTAGCTTTTAAGAAAACGGTTATACTGGAGTTAGATATGAGGAAACCAAAAATCGCTGAATATTTTGGACTCAATGCATCGCACAAGGGTTTAAGCGAATATCTGAATGGTAATGCAAACATTGACGACATTATTCAGAAGGTTGATGGAAATAACAATCTCAGTTTGATCAGTTGCGGTAGTCTCATTGACAATCCTTCCGAATTGCTGGAGAAAAGAGAGCTTTCTCAGCTAATAGAAAAGTTAAAGGAGGATTTTGACGATATCATAATTGATAGTCCACCTGCACACCTGGTTCCTGATGCAATCATTTTATCGAGATTAAGTGATCTTACACTTTATGTTGTAAGACAGGGATATACAGATAAGAAGGAACTTAAGTTTTTAAAGCAGTTGCAGAGCCAAAGCCAGATAACAAACATAGGTATCGTTTTTAATTCATTGCAACGAGTAAAATACGGATATGGATATCAATATGACGATTCATATTATAGTAATACTAAATCCAGCTTTTTGAAACCTGTATTTGGTGATTTTAAGAGTAGATTTTAAATAGTCGACCAAAGATTATTTAGATCTAATATAACGATTAAAGCAATATGCCTGAACTAGTTCGAAGAATTCGCTTATTAGGTGAAAACAAGACTATAAAAAAATATGTGTTTAACACCTCTTGGCTCTTTTCAGAACAGCTCATCAGGATGTGTGTCGGCCTTGTGGTTGGGGTTTGGGTCGCAAGGTATCTGGGGCCGGAAAAATTTGGCATCTTAAACTATGCGCAAAGCCTAGTCGCCTTATTCAGTGCTTTAGCTACCCTTGGATTAAATAATATAGTTATTAGAGAACTTGTCAAAAAAAACTACGACAAGAATTTACTCATGGGAACGTCTTTCATCATGAAATTGATCGGGGGCGCAGTTACTTTTCTTTTTTTATTTATCGCAATAAATATAATTCCAAGTGACTCCTATACTAAAATTGTTGTTTTGATTGTTGCATCATCCACGATATTTCAAAGCTTTAACGTAATTGATTTTTATTTCCAATCAAAGGTTGAGTCTAAGTTTGTAGTTTATGTTAACATTTTGGTGTTGATAGTGTCAACAGTGTTAAAAGTGCTTTTTCTGCTACTTAAGGCTCCATTAGTATTATTCGCTTTATTAACGGTTATTGAGAATATTGTCCTTGCAATCGGCCTCATTTATTTTTATAAAAAAAATAAAGAAACGATAAAAGCGTGGAGTTTCGACAAAGGAATTTGCCTTATGTTATTGAAAGATAGTTGGCCTTTGATATTGTCAAGTATTTCAATTTCAATTGGAATGCGGATCGACCAAGTTATGATCAAGAGTTACATGAATGATGTCAACGTTGGATATTATGCCGTTGGCGTAAAATTCGCCGAAATTTTCACATTCATTCCCATGCTCATAAGCCAATCTATATATCCTAAAATTTTAGAGATGGATTTTAATAAAGAGCGAAGTAAACTGATTTTTATGCTACGGTCGATATTCTATTTGCTAGTGTTATTATCCGTTGGGGTAAATATTTTTTCCTCATTTGCCATAAATCTTTTATATGGAGTAAAATATGAAGACAGTATATCTGTTGTTAATATTCTAATTTGGACAATACCATTCACCTATTTGAACATAGTGACTAGTACTATTTTGCAAAAATTGAACAAGAGCAAAACTATATTGTTCAGGCAATTGCTGATTGCAGGAATAAATATTGTTGCTAACACATTTCTAATTCCTCGATTTGGAACTGTTGGGGCTTCTTTGAGTACCTTAATTGCTGATACCTCATTGTTCTTTTTTGGTTTTTTCTTGTACAATGAAAGATGGATATATCTTTTGAGAATTGAATCTATATTATTTATACCGACAAAAAATATTTTTAAATTGAAGAGTTAATGAAAATTCTTACAATCGTTTATAATCTCGAACAAGGAGGTACTCAAAGGGCTGCGCAAACATTTTGTGAAGCCTATTTTAGATTAGGGAATGATAGCAGGATGTTAGCATTGTACACTGGTGGGCAAAGAGAAATCGATTTGAGTCGCGGTGGTATCAAGGTAAATGTTGGTATTTCAAAAGATTATTTATCTGAGTTAAGTATTTGGTCTCCTGATGTAATTCATGTACACTCTCATGCTATAAAGGGTATTGATATTTTGACTATCAAGAAAACATGTCCATCTGCAATATTTATCGAAACCAATGTTTTTTCAGAATTGTCTGATTACCCAGAGGACATTTTGAAATATTCTTTCCAACTCTCTGAATGGTGCAATTATCTTTATATTTCAAGAGGTGGAAATGAAAAAAAGTCTTTGATATTACCTAATCCAGTTGACGTTGTAAACTTCAAAAAATCAAGTCTTGAAGACCGTGCAAATTTTAGAAGATCCCATAACATACCTGAAGATACCTTTGTGTTGGGCAAAATCGGTCAAAGTTTTGGAGGCAAATGGTCGAGGTATTTAGTTGATACCTTGGAGATGTTTATTGAAAAGGTGTCGACAAGGGTGATTTTGATTTTGGTTAGTCCAAGTCAGCAACTCCTTAACTATGTTAAAGAACGAAAACTTAGCGAGTACGTAATTCACATAGAAAGAATCACTGGAGACAAATCATTGTGTGATTGTTATTCTAGTATAGATGTGTTTGTTCATGCCTCGAGTCAAGGTGAAAGTTTTGGTTATGTCCTAGCAGAATCTCTTTTGTGTGAAACCCCAGTCATCGTATTAAATACACCATGGGCTGATAACTCGCAATCAGAGGTTGTAGGAGATGCAATCGGCGGCTTTTGCGTTAACAACGACCGAGACATGTTTAAATGTATGCGTAAGCTTTACCAAGATCCATCACTAAGAGCTGAACTAGGGGCAAAGGGTAGAGAAAGAATCATTTCAATTTATGACTCAATAAAGATTGCTAAACAAAGCTTAAGTTATCTTATAGATGGTATCGCAATTTCTCAGAAAATCAAATTGAATTCTTTGGAGGGGTTAAAAAACTTTAATTCTTTTGATAAGGGGGTTGTGGTATTTTTGCTATGGGTTAAACTAAAAGTTAAATTTTTTCATAGAGCATCTAATTTCTTTTTGAAAAAATTTCTTGGGTTTCAATTTGATTTTTAACCAACTACATTATGAAAATAGATAAAACTGCTGTTCTTTTGATCACTTTTAATAGACCAGATACCACAAAGACAGTAATCGAAGCGATCAGAAAATATAACCCTGAGCGACTATATGTGTTTTCTGATGGTCCTCGTGAAAATAAAAAGGTTGAAGATATGTTACTGATTAAACAAACAAGAGATTTAGTTGAATCTATCGATTGGGAGGGAAACCTTATTACGCGCTTTATGGACAGTAATCAAGGTTGTGGACTTGGTGTATCTGGGGCGATTAGTTGGGCCTTTCAAAGTGAAGAGAAGTTAATTATATTAGAAGATGATTGTGTTCCTTCAGAATCCTTTTTTGGTTTTTGTAATAAACTTTTAACTCAATATGCTGATGATACCCGTGTAATGCACATTGCTGGTACGCGTTGGAATGAAGAATATGAGATAGATAGTGGCAGTTATTTTTTTAGCAAATATGCTCATATCTGGGGCTGGGCTACTTGGAGAAGAGCCTGGCTAAAATATGATTTTTTGATGGAGGATTGGCCCGACTTCAAAAGAAAGGGCTTACTACATAATATCTTAGATAACTATTTTCCCCTTTATAAAAGGTGGGAATATATGTTCAATAACCTTTATAATCAGATAATAAAGCATACTTGGGATTATCAGTGGCAATTTGCTGTTTTTAAAAACAACGGCCTTTGCATTACGCCGGTTAAGAATCTTGTTACCAACATTGGAGATGTTGGGGTGCATTTTAGTGAAACGACGAGTGCTCATCATAGACAACGCGATGAGGTGGAGGATAAATTGATTGCACCTAAGTATTTTCACTCTTTTTATGAATTCGATAAATACCACGGACGGGATTTTTATCTGAAGGGGCGAAGTAAGTTGAAGCTTTTCTACGATGCAACAGTTGCAAAAATGATGTTTAAAGTGAAAAGTAGGTCTGTATAATGGCATTAAAGATATTACATATTACATTTTCTGACAGCGGAGGTGCTGGGACAGCAGCGTTGAGATTGCATAAGGGGCTAATTAATATTGGTTTGCAGAGTAAGATTTTAGTGCTGGAGAAAAAAACTCAACATGCAGGAGTTTTTGAATACCCGAAGAAAAACAAATATCTCATTTTGTTTTTGAGGGTGCTAAAGAAAATCGGGTTGCCTCAAACGCTGGAGCATAGAAATGATAATTTATATAAGGGCTTCAAAGGTGAGTTTGAATATTTTTCTTTTGCAAGGAGTTCCTTCATCAATTTGCACGAACACCCCCTCGTTACGGAGTGTGATGTAGTTAATCTCCATTGGATTCCCAATTTTGTTGACTATCCGTCGTTTTTTAGAAATATAAAAAAGCCAATTGTTTGGACTCAGCATGACATGAGTGCTTTTCAGGGTGGATTTCATTACAAAGAAGATAATTTTAGAAACCCACACCTTTTTGATATTAGCCAGGAACAGTATCTATGTAAACTCGCTTCATTAGCAAATTTACCATTGTCAAGAATGATCGTCGTATCACCATCTAAATGGCTACTGAATGAGGCAAGATCTTCTGAAATTTTAAGAAACTTTAAACATGTTCATATTCCTAATGGATTAGAAAGCGAGATTTTCAATTTCAAAAATCAGTCTGAGTTAAAAACCAAATTTGGGTTGGATAGAAATAAAATAACTGTTCTATTTATTTCTGAAACGGTTAAAAGCATACGTAAAGGTTTTAGCCATATTCTTGAACTTGTTGAAGATCAAGATGTTTTTTCTAGATTTCAGTTTGTAGCGGTTGGAAATATTAAGAAAACTCAGCGAAAAGATAAGATTGTTTATCTAGGTAGTATTCATTCGGAAGTAGAAATCAGCAAAGTATATAGCGCTGCGGATATATACTTATTGCCAAGCATAGAAGATAATTTTCCAAACGTGATGCTCGAAAGTTTAGCTTCGGGCACACCAGTAGTCGGTTTTAATATCGGAGGCTTAAAGGATCTAATCGTGAATGGGCGAAATGGTTTTCTCTCTGATGAATTAACCACCCAAGGCCTAAAAGCATCACTTTTACACTGTGCTAACCAACTTAACGAATTCAATAGAAACCAGATCGCCAAAACCATAGGACAAGATTACAGCATAGATGGTCAGGCAGAGAATTATAAGTTTGTATACCAAGAAATTACGAGTCAAATTAACTGATAATGGATAATATAAAATCACCTGTACCCTTGATTTTGCTAAAAATAGTTGCTCTCGCAATTATTGGTCAGTTTACTTACTCAAAATTTCCTCTGCCCGTTGTTCTACTCGCATTGGCCCTTATTACCC